>JASBUF010000086.1 GCA_030148085.1 Methylophaga sp.
GCCGTGAAGGCATCGACGCCGTCAAAGCCTGGATCGCCAGCGACGACCGCTTTGAAGGCGTGGATTACAAAGAATCCTTCGTGGAATTCCAGCCGTTCAAACGCACCAAGGTCAAACTCAAGAAAGAAATCGTCACGATGGGCGTGCAAGGTATCGACCCGAAACGCGTCGTGGGTACCTACGTAGACCCCAAAGAATGGAACGACCTGATTTCAGACCCGGAAGTGCTGCTGGTCGACACCCGTAACCAGTATGAAGTGGAGATTGGTACCTTCAAAAACGCCGTCAATCCGGCCACTGACACCTTCCGTGAGTTTCCCGAGTATGTGAAGCAGAACCTCGACCCGCAGAAGCACAAAAAGGTCGCCATGTTCTGTACCGGCGGCATCCGCTGTGAAAAATCGACAGCGTTCCTCAAGGAACAGGGGTTTGAAGAGGTTTACCATCTGGAAGGCGGTATTCTTAAGTATCTCGAGGACGTGCCGCAGGAAGACTCTTTATGGGAAGGCGAATGCTTTGTGTTTGATGATCGTGTGACCGTCAATCATCAACTGGAAAAAGGCGACTACGATCAGTGCCATGCCTGCCGTCTGCCGATCACTGATGAAGACAAACTAAGCCCGCTGTACCAGCGTGGTGTCAGTTGTCCGCACTGTTTTGACAGCACCTCAGATGAACAGAAACAGCGTTTTGCTGAGCGCGAAAAACAAATCCAACTGGCACGAGTCCGTGGCGAAGCCCACATAGGTCAGGAGACCTCAGAAACAGCCGAACTGAACCGTGAGAAAAAACGCCAGCGACGTGAACAGGATCGCCAGGCTTCACTGGAAAAATCGTAAGCCCAATATGTCCAGGCTAATCCTTGTTTGCCTGTTCAGCCTGCTCAGTCTTTCTGCCTGCAGTAAAACCGAACAGGCTGCCATCGCGACGGCGCATCCTCTGGCGACACAAGCGGGATTTGAAGTACTCGAAAATGGTGGTAATGCCTTTGATGCCGCCGTTGCCATTACCGCAACCTTGGCTGTGGTAGAACCCGCCGGTTCAGGTCTGGGTGGTGGCGGCTTCTGGTTACTGCACCGCGCAGAAGACCAATATCAGATCATGATAGATGGTCGTGAAATGGCACCCGGCCGTGCTCATGCCAATATGTATTTGGATGAGCACGGAGACTTCGTGCCTGAACGCGCCCTGAATGGCCCCCTTGCCGCGGGTATTCCCGGCGTGCCAGCCGCGCTGGTTCACCTAAGTCAGCAATACGGTCAGTTATCATTAGCCGACACATTAAAACCTGCCATTCGCTATGCCCAGCAGGGTTTTGGCGTCACCGAGGGTTATCAGCGGTTAGCGCGATTCAGACAGGCGGTATTACAGTCTTATCCCGAATCAGCCTCGCTGTTTTTGTATCAAGGTGATGTACCGCCGCTCGGTCACACCATTTTACAGCCCGATCTGGCCATCACGCTGCAGGCTATCGCTGAGCATGGCCGGGCAGGATTCTATCAAGGCGAGGTTGCGGAAAAACTCCTCAACTCGGTCAATCATCACGGCGGTATCTGGACACAGGCCGATCTCGATGCCTATCAAGTCAAAGAACGCACACCGATCACCGGGCACTATCAAGGCTATCAAATCACCTCGGCTGCCCTGCCGTCTTCCGGCGGTATTGTCATGATGCTGGCATTGAATCAACTTAAAGCCTTTGATCTGCAACAGGCGGATAAACAGCAGCAGCGCCACTGGGTTATCGAAGCGATGCGTCGGGCGTATCGTGATCGCGCCCGCTATCTGGGCGATGCTGACTTTGTCGAGATTCCCGTCCAGCTGACTAGCCCCGCCTATGCACTTGAACTCGCTGAGGAAATTGATAACGACAAAGCCAGTGTCAGTGAGCAATTGCAGGATCGTGCGGGCGCAGGTGAAGATACCACACACTTTTCGGTCATTGACCAGTTCGGTAATCGCGTTGCGGCTACGCTCAGCATTAACTACCCGTTCGGCTCCGGCTTCATTGCAGAAGGCACCGGCGTGTTGCTCAATGATGAGATGGATGACTTTGTTGCCCAGCCGGGTAAAGCCAATGCCTATGGTCTGGTTGGTAACAAGGCCAATGCCATCGCGCCCCACAAACGGCCTTTATCGAGCATGTCACCGACCTTTATCGAAAACGACGATAAACTGATGATTACCGGCACACCTGGCGGTAGTCGCATTATCAGCATGGTGCTACTCAGCCTGCTGGACTTTGTTGATGGCCAGAGTGCTGCTGAGATTGTCGCTGCACCGCGTTATCACCACCAATACCTGCCGGATGAAGTACAAATTGAGGCAATGGGTTTCAATGATGCTGACATCACAGATCTCCAGCAGCGCGGTCATACCGTGACCCAGCTCAACCGCCGCTATGGTGATATGCAGACGTTAATTCTGGATAAGCAAAGCGGGCATATTGACGCTGCCAGTGATCCTCGAGGTGAGGGGCTGGCCGAGGCCCGGCAGATTCGTCACTGAACAACCTTGTCTCCCGCCAGCTTGGCAGTGTCATCGATTCGGCCTATGCTAATCCCTATGTGACCCGATTTGTGGAATGGAATGCCCATGTCTCTGATAGATAGTCACTGCCACCTCGACTTTGCCGATTTTGATCCGGACAGACACCGCGTACTCCAGCGTTGCACTGAGTTAGGAGTCGCTCACATCATCATCCCCGGTGTCAGTCGGCAAAGCTGGTCACGTCTGATCACTATTTGTGACCAATACGAACAACTCAGTCTGGCACTGGGTATGCACCCGATGTTTATGCATGAACATCAAGCTGATGACATTCATATTCTGACCCAGCTTATTGAGCAGCATCAACCGATTGCTGTCGGCGAGATTGGCCTCGATTTTTATTTCCCCGGCCATGACAAGGCGGCGCAAACCACTCTGTTTGAAGCACAAATCGAATTAGCCCAGCAGTTCGATCTGCCGGTGATTTTGCATGTGCGTAAAGCCCATGATGAAGTTCTGAAATTATTACGCCGGGCATCCGTCAAGGGCGGCATTGTGCATGCATTTAACGGCAGTATGCAGCAGGCCGAATTTTATATGCAGCAGGGTTTCCTATTTGGCGTCGGCGGTGCTCTCACCTACCCACGGGCACAAAAATTACAGGCCTTGTTTACCGAATTACCGCTGGAATCTATCGTATTGGAAACCGATTCGCCGGACATGCCACTGGCTGGACATCAGGGCGAACGTAACTCACCGGAATCCATTCCAACCATTCTGGAAACACTAGCCGAACTTCGTCAGGAAACGGCTGAGCATATCGCGACAGTGACGACTGCCAATTGCAATAGCCTATTCGGCTGGCACTAATTATTTCTGCCTAGACCATCACTTTTTACTGAATCCGCGATTGTGTCTGAACCATGCTATACCTAGTATGTCTAGTAACACGTCAATCGCATCATCGACAAAAACAGGACTTTTGCCACAGGACTTTTTATGGCCCAGACCCAGCTCGCCACGATTCAAAACCGAATCAACGAGGTTATTCTCGGAAAACACCATCCGATCAAGCTTGCCTTAACCTGCCTGCTGGCACGCGGGCATTTACTGATTGAAGACTTGCCGGGCGTGGGTAAAACCACCCTGGCTCACACCATTGCCAGCACACTGGGACTGACCTTCCAGCGTATTCAATTTACCAGCGATATGCTGCCTGCCGATATTATTGGCGTGTCAGTCTACGACCGTAGTAACAGTCAATTTCGCTTTCATCCAGGGCCGATATTTACCCAATTGATTCTGGCCGATGAAGTGAATCGTGCCTCTCCGAGAACGCAAAGCGCACTGTTGGAGGCGATGGAAGAACAGCAGGTCACGATTGAAGGTCAAACGCACAGTCTGTCATCCCCCTTCTTTGTTATCGCGACGCAAAATCCTACCAACCAGATTGGTACTTTCCCGCTGCCCGAATCTCAGCTCGATCGTTTTCTGATGCGGATTGAACTGGGCTACCCCGATGCCAAGGCTGAACGCGCGCTATTAACGGGTCAGGACAGACGCCAACTGCTACAGGAATTGGATGCCGTGATCAGCGTGGAGCAGTTAGTCGAGCTGCAACACAAAGTCACCGAAGTGACTGTCTCAAGCGCTTTGGTGGACTATGTACAGCGTATTCTCAGTCACACTCGTGAATCAGGCCACTATTACACCGGCCTGTCACCGCGGGCGGGGCTTGGTTTACTCCGTGCCGGTCAAGCCTGGTCCCTGCTGGAAAACCGTGATCATGTGTTACCTGAAGATATTCAGGCCGTACTGCCGAGTATCGTCAGTCACCGTCTGCAACGACGCGATGAACATGACAATGATGACTGGATTGAGCAGTTGATTAGGCATGTAGCGATTCCGTAACGACCATGACCCGTTCATTGAGTGCACTTTGGCAACGGTTGCGTAATAGTCAAAAGCAGCGGATTTACATCCTGCCCAGCCGTGCTGGCTTTGCCTATGCTGGCTTGCTGATATTGATGCTGCTGGGGGCCATCAACTACAGCAACAGCTTAGGGCACCTGCTGAGTTTCCTGCTCGCCGGTCTGGGTCATGTCACCATGCATCATAGTCATCGCAACCTTCGTCAGTTGGGATTAAGTGTCAGCCCGTTCGACCCGGTGTTTTGCCACCAGCCCGCGCGCCTTAAACTGACGATCAGTAATCAGGACGATCGCAATCGTTTCCAACTTGAAGTCGCGGCAAAAGAAAACCAACAAAAACGTCGTTGGACATTACTCGGTAGCTATAACCCACTGCATACTGTTCCCCGCATCGACGCAGATAACACCTATTCCTGCACGCTGAACCTTGCCACTCAACGGCGAGGATGGCACCCTCTGAGTTCGCTGCGTATTGCCAGCCAGTATCCCTTGGGTTTGTTCTACAGCTGGACATTGTATCCACAGACCGCTCAGGTCTTGGTCTACCCAGAACCTAAGGGACAGCGGCCACTGCCCGTAAAAGCTGGCGGACACTCGCAAACCCTGCATCATGAACATCAAGGTGAGGATGACTTTGCCGGCCTACGCACCTATCGGCCCGGCGAAGCTCTGCACCGCGTAGCATGGAAAGCCATGGCGAGAGACGATGTCATGCGCAGCAAACAGTTCTCTAGCCCGGAAGGCGATGAACTTGAACTGGATTGGCATGATCTGCTGGACTTGCCTGATGATGAAGCGCGCCTGTCACAGCTCTGTCGCTGGCTGATTCAGGCAGAACAAGGCGGGCATCGTTATAGTCTGCAGCTACCCGGTGAGTCGATCCAGGCCGATCACGGCTCAGCCCACCAGCACCGCTGTCTCAAGGCACTGGCCTTGTACCATGGCTAAAGCGCATAACATGCCTGACCATCACAGTATTAATAGCCTGATCACCGCGCTGTTTGTTGCTGCACTCCCTCACTTTGTTTATCAGCCTTTCTGGGTCGGTTTGATGTTTGTCGTGATGATGGGCTGGCGTCTTTTACACAGCTATCGGGCATGGCCCTTACCCGCACATCATCGTGGCCTCAAGCTTTTTCATAACGGCTTGGCCGTGGCAATGATTCTGGTGTTATTCAGCCAGTTTAGTCTGACGATAGGACTTGAAGCCGGTGCAGCACTACTAACCATTATGCTGGCATTCAAGCTGGTCGAACTGCAGTCCCTTCGTGACTATTATTTATCGTGTTTTCTTGGTTTTTTTCTGATCATCACCAACTTCTTTTATAGCCAGCGTATCTTTATGGTGTTGCCGATGCTTGTGGCGGTTATCCTGCTAACTAGTTGCCTGCTCAGCATCAACAGTCCGTCATCGGTGCAAAGCTTTAGACAGCGCCTGAGCCTGGCCAGCAGGATGGTTATTCAATCGATTCCGGTCATGCTGTTGCTGTTTGTTCTGTTCCCCCGAATTCCGGGACCACTCTGGGGTGTGCCTGACGATGCCAACCAAACTGCCTCCACCGGTATCAGTGACTCGCTCACGCTGGGCCAGTTCAGCCAGCTCAGTCTCTCGGATGAAATCGCATTCAGAGTCGCGTTTGCAGAGGACCGCATTCCATCCTCCGCTAACCTCTATTGGCGCGGTCCGGTACTCTGGAATACGGATGGACAGACCTGGTCCCCAGCAGGTAACGGTCAACTGAAGCGTTTTGAACCACAGCTTGCGACTCAAGGCGAGGCCATTGACTACACCATGACGCTCGAGCCACATGATGAACAGTGGCTATTTGCATTGGATATGCCGACAGCGCGGCCAGAAGGATTTCTCAATTACCTAACGACAGATGGGCGTCTGCTCAGCGGCAAGCCGATCAAACAGCGTAAGCAATATCAGCTTGTTTCTTATACCGGTTATCGCTTCAACCCGGATACTGACCCCAATGTTGAACAGGCTTTAAAGTTACCTGAAGGCTTTCACCCACAAACTCTTGAGCTGGCCAATCAATGGCAGCAGGAAACAGTCAATTCAAGCGAATACATTAACCGCGTCTTACAACACTTTAACCGAGAAGCATTTAGCTATAGCTTGAGCCCTCCGGCTTTAACCGGCGATGGCGTAGATCAATTTTTGTTTGAGACACGCGAAGGCTTCTGTGAGCACTATGCTGTCAGCTTTACGGTTTTGATGCGGGCAGCGGGCATTCCAGCAAGGGTTGTCACCGGCTACTTAGGGGGTGAGGTCAATCCGGTCGATAATGTGTTGGTTGTGCGTCAACGTGATGCCCATGCCTGGGTAGAAATCTGGCTCAAAGAACAAGGCTGGGTTCGCATCGACCCAACCTCTGCTGTATCCAGTGAGCGCATTGAAACCGGTATGACCAATCTGCTTCCCGCTGAGCGCCGCTCACCGCTTTTCATCTCAAACAGTGATGCCTTGCTGAAACTGTGGTATCAGATGCGTTATCAGTGGGATGCATTCAATACCGCCTGGGATATCTGGGTGGTGGCCTTCGGACCGGAAAAACAGATCGAGCTGTTATCTATGCTGGGCATGAAAGATCCCGACTGGAAAAAAATGGCCGCCGTACTCGCATTCTTATTGGCTTTGACCGGAATCGTGATGTTGCTGCTCTCGTATGCTCGCCGCCCTCATCCTGATAAGGCCGTGCATTTGTATCAGCAATTCTGCAGCAAACTCGCTCGTACCGGCATCAACAGGCAGACGCATGAGGGAGCCTATGATTTTTCTAAGCGGGCGCAACGCTTCTTGCCAGAGTACAAAACACAAATTGCTGCGATTACCGAGATTTATAATGAATTACGTTACAACCAAGCGGATAACAGTTTACTCACGAAACTCGAATCTGAAATCAAACAGTTCCGCCCCAAACGCTGAGCTTTTGCCAAGCGAGCTGAATATCCGGAAAATAAGCAGCCAATTACGACGGTTTGAGGGTTTCTGATGGCACATTCCACTCCCCTGTTTGAACGTACCCATATTCTGATTGGGGACGAAGGTATCGAGAAGTTAAAGCAGAGTCATATTTTTCTCGCTGGAATGGGCGGTGTTGGCTCCTTCACCGCAGAAGCGCTGGCCAGAATGGGCGTCGGTAAAATGACCCTGGTTGATCACGATGTGGTGTCCGGCTCCAATCTGAACCGACAACTGGTGGCCCTCAATTCCACAGTGGATGTGTTGAAAGCGGAAGTCATGGCCAACCGCATCCGCGATATCAATCCCGACTGCGAACTCACGCTACTGACCGAATTTCTGACCCCCGAAACCATTCCGGACATTCTCGCGCAGGGCTTTGATGTGATCATTGATGCCATCGACAGCCTGAGCAGCAAAAGCGCTTTACTGGAAACCGCCTGGCGTAATGATATGACCGTGTTTGCCAGCATGGGCGCGGGCGGAAAAATGGACCCAACCCAGGTTCGTACTGGTGATTTGATGGACACCTCGATGTGCAAACTAGCTAAACACCTGCGCGCGCAGCTAAGAAAACGTGGTATTGGTCGTGGTATTCAGACTGTCTACTCTTTAGAGTCACCATTACCGCCACTGCCACCAGAACCTGTCAGTCGCGGTCGTGCCCGTGCCGTCAACGGTACGGTCAGTTATATGCCTTCAATTTTCGGCCTGACCCTGGCCGGTATGGTGGTGAACCATGTTGTGGGTGATTCACGGCGTGTCTGATCCGACCGACGTTATCAATTGCACTGCGCCGATGCGCACTCGATTGCAAGAACTGCTCGAGCCCTACGGTATCAACATTGAGTATGTTTATCCTGATGAGGCGATCCCCGGCAGTTTTTTTGGTGAGCGTGAAGCGGGCCTGAAAGGCAATATCCTCTATCTGCGTGATGACACCCCGGTGCATTCAGCTTTGCATGAAGCCGGGCATTTTATCTGTATGGACCCAAATCGCCGGGCAAAGCTGGATACGGACGCTGAAGGCGATTACGACGAAGAAAATGGCGTCTGTTTTCTGCAAATCGTACTCGCCGGTTTTGTCGATAAACTGGGCCGAGCCCGCATGCTCAGAGATATGGACCGCTGGGGTTATAGCTTTCGCCTCGGCAGCGCCAAAGCCTGGTTTGAACAGGATGCAGACGATGCACGTGCATGGTTAATCCACTTCGGCATTCTGGATCAGTCGCTAACACCTACCTGGCAATGCCGTCAGCAGTAGATGAAGTGACACGGCTTTTCGCGTATGCTCAGCCTTATTTTTATCATCTGGGAGACAGGCTTTGACTAACACCATTTCTTCACCCGTCACCGAGCTTTTAGAGGTGCAAGGCATCGACTTTCAGGTCATTGAAATCCCGCTATCAGAAGATAAAAAACCGATTCGCAATCTGGAAGAACTGCTGCATAGCGAAGGCCACGATCCGAATTCGGTGGTTCGTAGCGTGTTATTCAAAACCGGCTCCGATCAGTTTGTTCTGCTGGCTACCGCGGGTGGCGGTCGTGCTGACTGGGGCACACTTCGCAAACACTTGGGCGAAAAGAAACTGCGCATGGCCGAGTTTAATGAAGTACCGGAAGCAACCGGTTATGTCGTTGGCGCGGTGCCGCCTGTCGCCCTGCCTGAAAGCATTAAAGTCTTGCTCGATATCAGTGTCGACAGTTTCGAGAATGTCGTCATTGGCAGTGGTGTATTGGGCTATGCCCTTGGCCTTAAGGCAGCCGACTTACAGCAACTGATGGGCGGTATTGATAAGGGCCAGTTTGTTAAAGACTAAACACCGCCAGCATGGCTGAACTATCGTTCAGCAGTAAGAGTCTGATTGATCACCCGCTCCCGTGAGGTGTGCATTATGTTCAGCCAATTCGCCCCTAAAGCTCTGCGCCTCAAGTGGCTTACAGTCCTTGTCATGGGCGGCTTTATAGCAACAGTTTCGGCTGAAAGCTCTACCGGTATTCGCCTGGGTACCACTGACTTTGGCGGCAAACAATCGAGTCGTCTGGGTACCATTAATGATCGGCAGACCACGGATCGTACCTGGTCTCGTACAGCGCCCGCTCATCGTTCCTGGTCTCGCGACGACTATCATCACTCTGGCAAGAAACATCACAGCGACGGTCAGCATTCATCGTCACAATATCAACGTCCCCATCATAATCATGACTACCAGCGCAATCTGGGTGGTATTCAGGGACACCCGTCCTTTGGCCTGTCGACCACGCCTACACATAACCACAGGCACCACTATGATCATGGTTATTACCGACCACCTGCTTTGTATTACCAGAGCCCCCGTGTTGGCGTGCAGGTTTATACCGTGCCTCAGGTCTACAGTTCCCGTTACGAGAGTTATGCACCATCGGGCGGAACTGTGATTCGTGACTATTCTTCTGATAACGACTACAACGCAGATGCAGGAATTAACCCCTGGGTGGCTTTGGGTGAATACCAGTACCATACCGCCCGCTATGCCTTCGAAGCGCAGATCCAGCAACAACCGCATGCGGCTTTGCCCCGTGTCGGACTTTCCTTAAGTACCGCGCTGGCAGGCCAGCTGGATGCGGCGGCTTTTGCCATGCAAGACGCCCTGCTGTCAGATACACAGGATTTACAATTTTTTAACGCAGCCCCCGCCATTCAACTGATTCTGGAAGAATTACTACTGAGTTACGAAGGCGATCCGCTGATGACCGCCTCGCTGCATTATCTTAACCGTGACTATGCCGCTGCCGAGCGGGCAGTACAGGTTGCCACCAATTACTGCCAACCCTGCACTGCCGTTGATAATCTGGATGCTCTGATCAACGCTCAGCATTAATGTTTTCGTCCACTTCTTACCGTTCTTATTGATGAAGCTGGCTTGCCGCTAAACCCAAAATAGAAAATTCAGCTAGCGTAACTTCATCGCCGGACTCGCTTAATGCAGGCTGACTGATTATGATGAAGCTGAGTTCTGATAACCAAAGAATGAATGGACGAAAGCACCCTACACAACCGGCTCAGTACCCTGTTGCAGACCATTCTGCTGGCTGGTGTTATCGGGGCGATCTGGAATCAGCAATGGCTCAACAGTGTGGTCATCAGTGGCATCTTTCTAATTACCCTGCTGCCCCAACTGTTGGCTAGACGTTTTCACGTCATCATCCCAAATGAATTCAAACTACTGGCCATCGCTTTTATCTTCGCCTCGCTATTTCTTGGCGAATTCCATGGCTACTACACCCGCTTCTGGTGGTGGGATATTGTGCTGCACACCAGCTCCGGTTTTCTGCTCGGCATCATCGGTTTTTTACTGGTGTATGTGCTCAATGAAACCGAGCGCATAGGTCTCAATATGCGGCCCGGTTTTGTCGCATTTTTCGCCTTCTTGTTTGCCCTCGGCATCGGCACCTTATGGGAAATCTTCGAATACAGCGCAGACAGCCTGTTTGGCAGTGATATGCAGAAAACCATGCTTGGCGAACACTCTGGCCTGACTGATACAATGTGGGACTTGATTGTCGATGCCGTCGGCGCACTGATTATCAGTGTGCTTGGTTATGGTTACCTCAAGGCCAGCCGTGATGAATCGTTTCTGCGGCGCTGGATTCGTAAATTTATCAAAAGTAACCCTCGCCTGTTTCGGCAGCGCTAACCCACTCTCTCGGATTTTATGGACTCAGAAACTCGTCTCGGTTACAGCAGCCTGCTTCGCCGTCATTTTGGTCTGATTGCTGCCGCCTGGCTGGCGGTATTTACCGGCAACCTCGGCCAGAGCTTTTTCATCGGACTATTTCAGGCTGATATCAGCAGCCATCTCGATATTACGGCCGGTGAGTTTGGCTCTATCTACGCCGCCATCACCATGATCAGTGGCTTTCTGGTCATGCACTTCGGCCCCAAGATTGATTGGATAGCACCACGCCGTTATGTATTGATGGTGTTATTCGCCCTGTTTATCGGTGTGCTGATGCTGACCCTGTCACCGTGGTGGGGGCTGGCTATTTTTGGTCTGGGTCTGCAACGCTTATGTGGACAAGGGCTGATGACCCACTTCGGCAGCACCCTGGCCGGACGCGAGTTTTCATTGAATCGTGGCAAGGCATTGGGGCTGGTGAGTCTGGGCATGCCATCGGGTGAAATTATTCTACCCCCAACCATTGCTCTACTAATCGGCATCCTGAGCTGGCAGCAGATCTGGTGGGGCTTGCTTCTCATCCTCGCTATTTTATGGGGCTTATTAC
Source organism: Methylophaga sp. (assembly GCA_030148085.1). Lineage (GTDB taxonomy): Bacteria > Pseudomonadota > Gammaproteobacteria > Nitrosococcales > Methylophagaceae > Methylophaga. The sequence goes on from JASBUF010000086.1 coordinate 11,659, forward strand.
TCTTATTTGTAGAATGGCCAGATGCGCCCAGAAAGAAAAAGAACAAAAATGAGCCTCATGAAAAAGGCCCGTCGCCAATGCGTGAGCGCCGTTTCTGGATGCTGATACCGATGCTGATGGTATTGCCGATCACTTTAACCGGCATCTTTATCTATCAGGCGCAGATGACCGAAGACCTCGGCGCCAGTGCCACTGCCTATGCCTTTGCCCTGACAGGGCTCGGCCTATCCCGTTTCCCCGGCGCCCTGCTGGGGGGGCGCTGGATTGATGAGTTCGGTGTAACAACCCTGGCCCGTCTGTACCTCCTGCCCTTTGCGATTGCGCTACTGGCAGCCGTTCTGGTTAGTGGCAATGCCGCCATCTGGATCATCATGCTGGGTGCTGGTATGGCCTTGGGTATGTCCTCCCCCATTGGCGACAGCCTGCTGGTGCGGCTCTGGGGTCGTGAACATCTGGGTCAGGTGCGTTCGTTAAAGTCTGCTTTCCTGGTGTTCTCTACCGGCCTTGCTCCAGCGTTTCTTGGTTTTATGATTGATGCTGGTGTGAAGTTTCAATCCATCCTGATTGGCATGCTGGTGTTATTGATTGTCTTTTGGCTGATGGCACAAGGGCCGATTCGCGAGGCACATAACAGCCCGGCACAATAACAGCGTTTCAGCACTGACGGTGTTAGGCTGAAAGTTGGTCGCATGCTCTAGATGACAAAGAAATACTTTTTGGAGGCGCAACAGTAAGGTGGGGGCGGAATAATGACCAATAAGGGACGTATAGAATGACTGTACTTCGTTCAACACAATTTGGCTTGCTCATTATTGTGTTAATTCAGATGCTGGGCTGCTCAACTGGAAGACTGCTATCGCCACCACCTCAGTCTGAGTTAATCGCCATCGAGTTCAGTGACGAAAGCTTCTCAACCTTGTTAGACATGCCCATGGGTGTGTATCAGGTGCCGAACAGTCAGGTCATCATATCCGGACATCAAAAAGTCCGCTCAATCGAGTCAATTATTGGCCCATCCGGGTTTAATCTAAAGACATCTGAGAGTACAGATAGTGAAGATTCTGCCATTCATATACTTAAACTGAACCTGACTGAATCAGCCAAATACATGGCTAGGGACTTGATCGCCGACCCTGTTCTCTCTCAGAGTTACACCTACCAGCCAGTAAAAGATGCGCCCTATCTGGATGTAAGAACCCGTGTGATATTAACGTTTGAAAACAAAGAACTCAGTAAACCCTATGTCGTATTGCATGCAGCCCTTAAGGCGGGTGGTACCAACTTCATCATCTGGCAAGGACGTTATATTGCCTCATCCGGACCAGCAAAGCCTGTTACGGGCGAAGATAGTTGGATGTCGGATGATGGCGAAGCGCTCCATGCCAACATTTCAAAAAATCTTAAAACAGCTATTGAGGTCATGATGCGTGATGTAGCATCACCATATCCGCGACGAGCCAAGCAGCTGGTCTCGGTGACAGGCCATTATCCGTATGTAGGTCCACAATTGCAGATTGTGGGCTACCACCTTGATGAGGATGCAAACTCTCTCACCTTCCTGCCCAAATTGGGTAGCTCAATGGTGTTTGCTGGGGTCAACGTCGTTGATAAAGAGACCGTCAGTTTTCGTCCTGCTTTGACTGACGATCCCGTCTATACAAATTTGGGTGCGGAGTAGGAACTAGCTGTTCAGCCAATGAATATTTATCATTAGCGGAGCATCTATCCCCTATTATCAACACGTCGGCTGAATTAAGGCGTTATGCATTCAACGAACATCGAACTAAAGGTCAAATTCAGGCATGAGTGACGAGCAGCCAAATAATCCATTGCACGGGGTAACTCTTGAGAAGATCGTTGTAAGCCTTGTCGAACACTACGGCTGGAACGAACTCGCCACGAAAATTAACATCAATTGCTTCAAAAGCGACCCATCTGTGAAATCTAGCTTGAAGTTTCTGCGAAAAACGCCTTGGGCTAGAGAGCAGGTTGAGAATCTATATATCGCTACTATTGTTCCACGAAGCAAGAAAAAATAATGGATAACAAGTTCATCAAATTCGCGCCCCCGGTGCCGGACAGCCTACATTGCGCTTCGCTTCATTTCGGCTGCCGATTATTGATAAGTTATATGTAATAAAGGTTTTTGCAATTGTTAAGCTATCGTCACTCATTTCATGCAGGTAACTTCGCTGATCTTATTAAGCATATTGTTTTAGTGGAGATACTTGAGCATCTCACTAAAAAAGTCACACCTTTCGATTATATCGATACCCATGCTGGCGCTGGCCTTTACAATCTCAGAGCTCCTGATTCACAGAAGTTGCAGGAATATGCCGACGGTATTGGCAAATTAGATTTTGATGAACTTCCTGAGCTTGAAAGCTACTCTCAAGTCATACGCAGCTTTAATGAAGCTGACGCTGTAGATTTCTATCCAGGGTCTCCCTCGATTGCAAAATACTTTCTTCGAAATCAAGACAAAGGGTGGCTGTTTGAGCTGCATCCCAAAGATCACGAGCTTTTGCAGAACAACTTTTCTAAAAGTAAAAACATCAGAGTTCATCACCAGAACGGATTTGAGGGTCTTAAGGCATTGGTTCCACCATCGAGCAAGCGTGGCCTCGTTTTAATTGACCCATCCTATGAAATTAAAACGGAATATAAGCTGGTGATTGACCGCGTCATTGCAGCACACAAAAAATTCAGCCATGGAATTTATGCTATTTGGTATCCGGTTGTTGACAGGCGCACCATTACCGATATGCAGAGGAAGCTGGTTAATAGCGGCATCAGAAATATTCAACAATTTGAACTAGGCATAGCTGACGACTCAGCTAACAGAGGCATGACATCTTCAGGGATGATAGTTATCAATCCGCCCTGGAAACTCTTCGAAAAAATGTCACAACTTCTGCCAAAGCTTGCTGA
>JASBUF010000090.1 GCA_030148085.1 Methylophaga sp.
CATTTCCAGTGTATCTGGCATATGACAGGTCGCTGAGGTGTCGAGAATGGCCTGATTTAAATGATTCCAGGTGATATCCAGCACTTCACAGCTCAGGATGCCGGTGCCAATCGCCATCGCTTCGCCCGGCTCCAGATAGACTTCAACATTATGACGTTGCTTAAACTCACGAACCAGATCCACCAGCCCGTTGATGTTGTAGCCATCAGCAGTGATATGGTGACCACCACCAAAGTTCACCCACTGCATCTGAGGCAACAGGTGACCGAACTTAGTTTCAACCGCCGCCACCGTGCGTGCCAACGGTTCAAAGCCCTGCTCGCAGAGCGTATGGAAATGCAGGCCGCTAATGCCTTCCAGCGCGGTTTCATCCAGTTGGGAAAGCGGAATGCCCAGACGTGAACCCGGTGAGCACGGGTCATAAATCGGCACCGTGCCTTCGGAATGCTCCGGATTGATACGCAAACCAAAGTGCAGTTCCGGGCGCTGTTTTTGTGCGGCCAGACATTGCTCACGGAAACGCAGCCACTGGCTGCAGGAGTTAAAGACGATGTGATGGGCAAAGGTTAATAGCTCATCAATATCCGCCTGACTGAAGGCTGCCGCAAAGGCATGGACTTCACCGCCATACTCTTCATGGCCCAGCTTGGCTTCATGCAAACCACTGGCACAGGTACCGCTGAGGTATTTGCCAGTCAGCTCACCAAATGACCACATCGAAAAGGCTTTTAACGCACCCAGAATCTTGGCGCCACTCGCCTCAGCGACTTCACTCAGAATACGCAGGTTGCGCTCCACCGCGACTTCGTCAACGACGAAGCACGGTGACGGCAAACGGCTCAGATCAAGCTTGCTGAAATCAGTGAACTGCATTGAACTCAGCCGTCCAGATCGAAACTATCCAGTTCCACCACGTTCCATGGCAGACCGTATTTGTTCATGTCTTCCATGAACGGATCTGGATCAAACTGCTCCATATTCCAGACGCCAGGCTGTTTCCATTTACCTTCCAGAATCATCTTGGCACCAATCATCGCAGGCACACCGGTGGTGTAGGAAATCGCCTGTGACTGGACTTCTTTATAGCAGTCTTGGTGGTCTTTAATGTTGTAGACGTAAACAATTTTCTCTTTACCGTCTTTTAGTCCTTTCACCACACAGCCGATGCAGGTTTTACCCTTGGTACGCGGGCCTAAGGTTGATGGATCCGGTAGCAAGGTTTTCAGAAACTGAATCGGTACGATTTGCTGACCATTGAATTCAACCGGCTCGATACCGGTCATGCCGACATTACCCAGTACTTCAAGGTGCTTGAGGTAGCTTTCACCAAAGCTCATCCAGAACTGGGCACGTTTCAGGGTCGGGAAGTGCTTGACCAGCGACTCCAGTTCTTCGTGATACATACGGTAGATGTTGTAGGTACCGACTTCTTCCGGGCAGGTGAAGCTGGCTTTTTTCGACATCGCCGGGGTTTCAACAAACTCACAGTTTTCCCAGAGACGACATTCAGCCGTGACTTCACGGATATTGATTTCCGGGTTGAAGTTGGTCGCAAAGGGATAGCCGTGATCGCCACCGTTGACGTCGATGATGTCCAGTTCATGAATTTCATCGAAATAGTGTTTGGCAATCCAGGTGGTGAACACATTGGTCGCACCCGGATCAAAACCACTGCCCAGCAGTGCAGTCAGACCGGCTTGTTTAAATTTCTCTTGGTATGCCCACTGCCATTTGTACTCGAACTTCGCCGTATCCAGCGGCTCGTAGTTGGCAGTATCCATATAGTCGACACCAGCGGCCAGACAGGCGTCCATAATCGTCAGATCCTGATATGGGAGCGCGACGTTAATCACCAGATCCGGCTTTTCCTTCTCCAGTAAGGCGGTCAGTTCAGGCACATTATCGGCATCAACCTGAGCGGTTCGGATAGGACGATCCAGTTGCGCGGCGATAGCTTTACATTTTTCTTCTGTGCGACTTGCCAGCACGATTTCCGAAAACACGTCCGGCAGTTGTGCACATTTATGCGTTACCACACCGCCGACACCGCCGGCTCCGATAATCACGACTTTTGACATAGTGAGAACCTTCCCTTTTTAGTTCAATAAAAACAGGGACTAAACCTGTAAGATTAACGTTCGAAGAATGTGTATCCGTGCATGCTTTCACGGAATGCACGCAACATCTGCTGGCGCATAGGCACCGAAATTCTACCGTCACGCACCGCTTGTTCAGCAATACGGCGGAACTGTTCCTGAATCAGTTTCGGATCGTACTCAACGTAACTGAGTACATCAGCAATACTGTCGCCATGGAACTCGCGGCGGAAATCAAAACTACCATCATCATTGATATGCACGCTGACGACATTGGTGTCGCCAAACAAATTGTGCAAATCGCCCAGCGTTTCCTGGTAGGCCCCTACGAGGAACACACTGACATAGTATTCTTCACCTTCTTTCAGCGGATGCAATGGTAAGGTTTTACGCACCCCATCCGGTGAAATGAAGTTGTCGATTTTGCCATCACAGTCACAGGTCATATCTGCCAGCACACCATCACGCACCGGTGCTTCGTTAAGGCGGTGAATTGGCATAATCGGGAACAGTTGGTCAATCGCCCAGATATCCGGCAAAGACTGGAAAAGGCTGAAGTTACCGTAATAAATATCTGACAGCAGTTCCGGCAGGTTTTCCAGATCCTGTGAGACCCTTCTGGCCTGTGGCAGCAGGTTGGAAATTTTTTCCAGAATCGCCAGTGCGACATTTTCTGCTAGTGCACGGTCTCTTAGCGTGGCTTGGCCATGGTGGAATAACTCACGCACTTCGTCACGGTAATACAGAGCATCGTTATAACACTCTTGCAAATGGTCAACATTGACGTAATCCAAGACGCTGTAGAGATTGACGATCAGGTCATGACTATCTTCCGGCGGGGCAGAGGGAATCACGCCAGCCTTGTGTTCACGAACCTCAAGAATGTTGAACAGCAACATTGATGAGTACGCGACCAGTGCCCTTCCTGACTCGGAGATAATCACAGGGTGTTCGATATCTAAAGGATCGAGACTTTCCTGTAACGTTTCCACGATGTTGTAGCAGTACTCATCGAGGCTGTAGTTCATACTGTGGGTGCTGTTACTTCTCGCCCCCTCATAATCCACCGCCAGACCACCGCCCAAATCGATATAACCCATCGGAGCGCCTTCTTCGATAAGACCGGCGTAAAAACGGCAGGCTTCCATCACACCACTACGGATATTACGGATATTCGGAATCTGTGAGCCCAGATGGCTGTGCAGGAGCTGCAGGCAGTGCAACATATCGGCCTGCTTGAGCTTATCGACCACGTTCAGCAGTGCATTGGTCGAGAGACCGAAAATAGAACGGTCACCACTATCTTCATTCCAGTGCCCTTCCACCATCGATGCCAGGCGGATGCGAACACCAATCAGCGGATCGATGCCGAGAGCACGACTGCGCTCCAGAATGATATCCAGCTCCATCGCTGTTTCGAGCACGAAAAAACACTTAATGCCCATTTGGCGGGCATACAAGCCCAGCTCAATGAACTCTTCATCCTTGTAACCGTTACAGATAATCAGGCTGTCCTGATCACGCAGCTGTGTCAGTGCAATAATCAGTTCAGCTTTACTGCCCGCTTCCAGACCATGATGGTAGCGGCTACCGTAGTCCGCAATTTCTTCAATTACGTGACATTGCTGATTCACCTTAATCGGGAATACGCCGCGATAGTGGTTTTTGTAATCCGCTTCGCTAATCGCTTTGGCAAAGGCTTCATTGATTTGGGTAATGCGCTGATCGAGCAAGTTTTCAATGCGCAGGACCGCTGGCATATCCAGCCCACGCTCACGCATGCCATTGACGATATCAATGATCGGTACCTGAATGGTTTTCTCACCAAACTGCACAGTAACTACGGCGTTACCGTCTTCCGACACATCAAAATAATCACTACCCCAGTCCCGCACACCATACAAACGGGCACTATGTTCGGCGCTCCATTCAGCGCTCAAATCCAGATCATTATCAAGTGATGGGGAGAGGTGATTTTGCATCGACAGCATTCCCTTAAAGGTAAATAAAGTGCGCGATTTTCACTACTTTGGCGTGAAATTGCAAAGAATAATTACAACAATTACAAACGACACTTTACAGCACGATGACAACGATTGCCTACAGGACCACATAATGGGCCTAAGCGCTGAATTTTATTCAAAAACTGTGCTGATATGACATAACGGCGGACTCCCCGCAACAAAGGGGATAATGCTATCCTTGCGGACTGATAACCTAAAGTCACCTGAACGTGATTGATTAGGTCATGTGAAATGTCACGGAACTGACCTTTCAGGTAGGTTTTTTTGCTCCGTGACCTGAGCGGTATAGCGGAAAAATGAAAACCATACTTATCGTTGAAGATTCTGAAGCTACTCGTCATCGCCTTGAAGATGCAATCAAGAATGGTGGGCAGTTTGAACTTATGGGTTCAGTCAGCACCTACAACGAAGGTTTGTCGTTTATCCGTGAAACCCCGCCCGATATTCTACTGACGGATCTGGATTTACCAGACGGCAGTGGCGTAGACCTAATCAAGCTCATCAATCTGCCTGCGGTAAAAACCCAGCTTGCAATTGTGATCACAGTATTTGGTGATGGTTATCATGTTATCGAAGCACTGAAAGCCGGTGCTTCGGGTTACCTTCTCAAAGATGATGATTTCATGGATATCAACGAGGCCATCTCGCAGATGGTTGACGGCGGTGCCCCCATTAGTCCCAGCATTGCCCGTTACTTGCTCAATGAACTGTCCATTTCTGAACCATCGCAAGAAGAAGAAAAACCCGCCGCGGATGTACTTAGTCCACGCGAGAAAGAGGTTTTGCTGTTAGTTAGCAAAGGATACACCTCGAAAGAGATAGCCAAAATGCTGGATCTCTCTTATTACACTGTAAGGGAATACGTTTCTAACGTTTATAAGAAACTCTCAGTGAAAAATAAGATGCAAGCAGTGAGTGAAGCGACGCTCCTCGGCATCATTTAGAGGTTGCGGAGCATGAAAAAAAATAACAAACCCCTACTCTGTTTTTTGATGTTGGGGTTAACGCCCCAGTGCGCCTGGTCAGATGAGCTTTTTGAAGATGAATTTTTCAGCGAGCTGCCCGTGATAACCAGTGCAAGTCGTCTCACACAATCCGTCCTGTCATCACCTTCAGCTGTGACCGTGATCGATAGTGCGATGATTCGTGCGAGTGGCTTTATCGAAATTGCCGATATCTTCCGGTTAGTCCCCGGCTTTCAGGTTGCCCATGCCGATGGCAACACCTACGCTGTCATCAATCACGGTGACGGCTGGGAATACCCCAACCGAATGCAGCTGCTGATCGATGGTCGTTCAACTTATACCTCGGCCTTGTCTGCCATAGACTGGAACACGCTCGGTATTCAGATCGAAGACATCGACCGTATTGAAGTGGTCCGCGGCCCTGCTGCTTCGGCCTATGGTGCCAACTCCTTTGCCGGTGCTATCAACATCATCACCAAAGCCCCTGAACTGGATGACAAATGGCATCTTGGTTACCGCACGGGTAATCATGGTGAGCGTCAAATGCTACTGCGTCACAGTGGCGAAGTGGACAATCTGAATTACCGTCTCAGTGCTGCCACCCGTGATAATGATGGCTTTCAGGACTACCGAGACAGCCGTGACCTTAACGATGTCGCCCTGACAGGTCGCTATACATTTAATCCACAGAACTCGCTTTTTGGACACTTCAGTGCTACCAGCGGCAAGGCTGGCATGCCGCCGATTGATGAAAGTAACCCTACCAGTTTTTACGATCGTGACCGTGATACCGATGCCATATCTGCTCACCTTCGTTGGGATCACCTAATCAGTGACTCTCAGGAACTCAAAGTCAACTTCTACCACAACTTTCGTGAAGAAGATGATATGACCGAATCTTACCCACTTTGGCAGTTACTGGAGTTACCTGACGCGGCCACTTTTGATGCGGCCACGGGCGGCATTCTTGGCAGTGCTTATCAAACAGTCACGGCAGGCGAGCGAGCCTACAAAAGCCATCGCAGTGATCTGGAGCTGCAATACAGTGAAATTCTGGATAGTGGTCTGCAATACGTCGTCGGTTTTGGTGGTCGCTATGACTCAATGGAAAGTGATGCCTTTTTCCCAGACAGAGGCACGGTCTCAAACACCAGTTACCGCGCCTTTGCCAATGTACAGGTTCCGCTTGGTGACAAATTTACAGGTAATGCCGGTGGTTTTTACGAGGTCAACCGCACAGATGAACCTCACTTTTCCCCTCGATTGAGCTTGACTTGGCATATCAAAGAAACCCAGTCGCTTCGTGTTGGTTATTCCAAGGCTTATCGTATTCCATCCTTGTTAGAAGAAAACCTGGATTTAACCGTCTACTCTGAAACTAGCTTTCCCATTGATTACTTCTATCGTGGCGATACAGGGATAGAAGCTGAACGAGTTAAAGCGTTTGATATCGGCTATGTGGGTCGTTTTGAGAAATTTCCTTTGAGTTGGGAAGTTCGTGCCTATAAAGAAGAATACGACAACGTTATTGATTTTTATAACGATGAATGTCCTTTTGGCAACTTTGATGAAGGTGCTTGCAACCCACCATACTCAGCAATGGACCTAGAAGGATTAGTTGATAGCACCGATCTCACACGACTAGGTAATGTCTCTCAATCCCAAATGTATGGCTTTGAGGGTTCTATTCTCTACCGCCCTGAAGAAAACAGCTTTATTCGTTTTCACTTTAACCGTGGCCATGAAACAGGTACTTACATCAAAGAAATCAACGAACCAAGCCAACCATTTACCGATGTTGTGTCACTGGAACGGGGGGCACCCAGAAAGAGTTATGGCATCTTAGCAGCCAAACTGATAGGTACATGGCAATTTAATGTCGGCTTATACCATGTAGGGCATATGCAATGGTTTAGTCGTGGCGATGAAGTCGATTCATACACTAGGCTGGATGCATCGGTGATTAAACGCGTTCCACTCAGTGGCGGTGAAGAGTTGGTATTTAAGCTAGGAGGGCAAAATATTGGCAATGAAAAATACGGCGAGTTTATTCAAGACGATGAAGATAACTATCTGCTTGAATTCGAGCCTCGCTACTACTTCAGCGTTAGTTACCGATTGTTCTAAGTGACACGCTTACTGACAGCAATTATTCTGCTGTTATGTGTACTGAGTCAGGCTCAGGCCGGTTCAGTACACATTGTGCTGTCAGAACAAAATCAGGCCTATCAACAGGCTGCCACAGATATACAAACGGCCCTGAAACAGCAGGGCTTTAACGAGACTAGCCATATTAGCAATCTGGCGAGCTTTTCCGGCCAGTCGCTGAGTGCTGATGATCTTATTGTCAGCATCGGCGCTGACGCCACACAACAATTGAGTCGGGCTTATCCCAAGCAGCAGCATCTCTTCAGTTTCATCGACAAATCCGCCCTACCCCCCCATCTCGCTCCGAACTGGGGCGCGGTGTTACTTGACCAGCCACTGCAACGTCTGGTTGATACCAGTGTCGACATTCTCAAACAACGTCCCAGTAATACCTTGGTCATTGCCGTATCGGCCGGTAATAGCACATTGAGGGAGGATATTAAGCATCTAAGTCTCCCCGAACCTATCAAGCTGGAAGTACTCGTCATCGATGAAGATACCGAGCCTGCCAAGATCGTTGATAAGGCCCTGTTTAATGCCGGTGCGCTGATTGCTGTTCGCGACAAACACGTCTGGGCTGGCGAAAATGCCAAGTGGATGCTGTACCAAAGCTACAAGTACAACGTGCCAGTCATCGGATACTCAAAAAGTTTTCTCAAAGCCGGTGCGCTGGTTTCTGTCTATGCCAGTCTGACAGAAACGGCCAACGCCACCGCTAACCGCATTCTCTACTGGCACACACAGCAAGGAAAGCCTCCCGGAGAAAGGATCCACTATCCGCGCTATGTCATTGAATACAACAAAAATATTGCACGCGCGCTAAAAATAACGATTCCCGAGGGTGGACAAGACAATGTTCGCGACTAAGCTGAAAACGCAGTTACTGCTGATCACCATCCTGCCGTTATTGCTCACAATATCGGTGGTATCGTTATTTATTCTGTTCGATGTTCTCGACGGGATTGAAACCGAAGTCGTCAAACGCGGTGAGAGCATTGCTAGTCAGGCTTCCGTAATGTCTGAATTCCCTCTTTACACCGGCGATATTGATGCCTTGCAGGATATTGCCGAGCTGATACTGCGTACCCATGATCTCAGCTATATCCGTTTTATCGACAGTACCGGCCAACTGATGATTCACGAAAACAATGCGAGCACTACAGACACACTACGCGAGTTTAGTTTCCCCGTGTACCTTCAGGCACCAAACCTGGAAGACTTCAGTAACCTCGGCTCTGACACGACGCAACCTGCGGCTTTAGGTACGATTGACTTCGGCTTTGTTGATAACAGTGCAGAGGCGCAACGTTTTGAGGCCTACACCAAGGTACTGAGCATTTCTATGGTGGCGCTGGCATTGGGCGTGATTATGGTCTACCTGTTCAGTCGTCGTATCAGCGACGCCATCGGTAATCTGGTCAATACGGCTGAAAAGCTCGAAAACAAGGACTTTGCCGCCCGTGCCGAAGAAAACGGAGCAGGTGAACTGCTCAGCTTCCAGCGCAGCTTTAACGCGATGATTTCATCACTTGAGCAAAATGATGCCGAATTGCAGGAAAAAATTAGCGCGGCAACAGCTTCTCTGAATTACACCGTCAATCAGTTGTCAGAGAAAAATGTCGCCCTAGCCCAGCAACGTCAGGAAACCATTGATCTGGAGCGAAGTAAGGCCATTCTGGAAGAACGTGAACGCATTATGCGGGACATGCATGATGGTATTGGCGGCCAGTTAGTCGCCTCGCTGGCCATGCTGGAACGCGAGCAGGACTCTGAAATGAAGCAGAATATTCATTCTGTTTTGACCGAATGCCTGAACGATCTACGTTTGATTATTCACTCACTAAGCATGCAAAACAGTGTACTGGGTTCATTGCTGGCCGACTTTAAATACCGAACAAGCCGTAAACTGGAACAACTTGGTATTGAACTGGAATGGCGTGTAGATATGGACGCCGATCATCTTGCCATCAAACCTCAGACCGGCTTACACCTGCTGCGCATCCTGCAGGAAGCCTTCACCAACATACTCAAACACTCCGGTGCTGACCTCATTCGCGTAAGAGCAGAACCGATGGACGATATTTTCCGTATCGTGATTGAGGATAATGGTCAATTCCAACCACCAGCGGGGGCCTTAGAGGCTGGCCATGGCATTCGTAATATGCGCTCACGTGCTGCCAAACTGGGGGGCAATCTGGATATAGAGACCATAGGCTCAGGTGGCTGTAGACTCATTTTGAGCTTCCCCTGCACCGCCTCCCCCTAATAGAAGGGGTAACAGCTCGAGTCAGACCTCGATTAATCTGTGCACAACATAGAATTTGGTGGGACGTTGCCTCGCGACAGGGATTCGAATTTTATGTTCCCTTTACTCCTCATGGGCCTTGCCCATGAGGTTTTTTTTCGCCTGCGATTTTGCTAAATGATTGGCAACTCTTCCGGGATTGAGGTATCAGTTGCCGGATCCAGATCTGAATGGAAGGCCTCCACACTGTCTGCGACTTCATCCGGCTTGTTGAACCGCGCGATATGAAATAAGGCCTCGCCCTCATTAACCAGTGGAATATTGGTACGGCCGATGACGATGCCTGAGCTGCTGGCAAACACTTCCGCTTCGGACTTTTCCTTACCATAGGGCGCTGCCACCATGCCCAGCAAATCACCTTTGCTGACACTGGCTCCCATCGGCACCAGCATCCGGAAAATACCGCTTTGCGGTGCTCTGACCCAAACACTGGACCGTGCCACAAAAGGCTCTCGTTTTTTGATGCGTTTACTTTGGGTCAGCATGCCGATTTTACGCATGACCGACAAAACGCCTTTCACCCCGGCGCGAATCGCCAATTCATTGAAGCGCAAGGCTTCACCGGCTTCATAGACGATAACCGGCACATTCGCCTTTTGTGCGGCAAAGCGCAAAGACCCCTCAATCAAACTGGAATTGACGATAACCGGAGCATCAAACGCGTGTGCCATAGCTTCTACATCCGGATTGGATAAATCTGCCCGCATTTGGGGCAAGTTATCACGATGAATGGCGGCCGTATGTAAATCAATGCCGTGTGTACAGTGCTGCACCACTTCGGTCATAAAACAATTCGCCAGCCTCGCTGCCAGTGAGCCTTCTTCCGAACCGGGAAAACAACGATTGAGGTCACGCCTGTCAGGTAAGTAACGGGACTGATTCAAAAAGCCATACACATTGACCACTGGTGTGGCAATCACGGTGCCGCGCATGCCTTTCAGGCTTTTACTCTTTACCAGTCTGCGGATAATCTCAACACCGTTGATTTCGTCGCCATGCACCGCAGCTGAGACAAACAATACCGGACCACTGCGATGCCCACGAATGACCTGCACGGGCATACTCAATGCAGTATGCATATACAAATCAGGCAAAGGCACTTCGATAATTCGACTTTCGCCCGGCTTAATTTCCTGACCGGCTATCAGCATAGGCCCAGTTGCCATTGAATTAGCCTCGTCCGCGAGTTTTGGTATTGCCGGATTTGGCATTCTTTTCAACAAACTCGACGATCATGGTGGCAATATCCTTGCCAGTTGCTTTTTCAATCCCTTCCAGCCCTGGTGAAGAATTCACTTCCATCACCACCGGACCATGATTGGAACGCAGCAAGTCCACACCACAGACATTCAGCCCCATGGTTTTCGCTGCGCGCACTGCTGTCGCACGTTCTGTGGGCGAAATACGGATGAGGTTAGCACTACCACCGCGGTGCAGGTTCGAGCGGAACTCGCCCTCCTTGCCCTGCCGTTTCATCGCAGCAACCACCTTGTCACCAACAACAAAGCAGCGGATATCTGAACCGCCAGCTTCCTTGATAAATTCCTGTACCAGGATGTTGGCATTCATACCCAAAAAGGCTTCGATTACACTTTCCGCCGCCTTTTCTGTCTCCGCTAAAACGACCCCAATGCCTTGAGTACCTTCCAACAGTTTGATCACCAAAGGCGCGCCACCAACCATTTTGATGAGGTCATCCACATCGTCAGGGCGATGCGCAAAGCCAGTCACAGGTAGACCAATACCCTTACGTGACAATAATTGCAGCGCACGCAATTTATCACGTGAGCGGCTGATCGCAACCGACTCATTGAGCGGATATACCCCCATCATTTCGAACTGACGCAATACCGCCGTACCATAGAAAGTGACTGAGGCACCGATACGTGGAATGACAGCATCATAACCACTGAGGATTTCGCCTTTGTAATGGACCTCAGGTTTGAGCGAAGTGATGTTCATATAGCATCGCAACACGTCGAGCACATGGACTTCATGACCACGTGCCTTCGCCGCTTCAACCAGTCTAGTGGTCGAGTACAGCTTGGGATTACGTGACAGGATGGCTATTTTCATTGACTCTCTCCATCAAGAATTTCTTTGCCGTGCTGCCCAGTATCCACATCTCGCTTGTGTCCGGCCAGAAACGACATCGCCGGATTCACAACGATATGGCCAGAAGTCATCGCTGTGCGCCCTAGCAGCATACGAAACAGCATATTATCGCGGTTTGTCAGGGTGACTTCTATAGGCCATGACTTATTTCCTAATTGCACCTGAGTAGAGATAACAAACCGCTGTTCCGTATGACCTCCAGAGTCGGTGACGTTGCGCTGATCAATTACTTCTGCTTCGCACCAGATAACAGTTTCGGTATCCGCCTGGTTGGGGTGCAAGCCAAAGCGAACCCACTGCTTACCGTCTTTTATGAACGGCTCCACCTCGAAGGCATGAATCGCCGAGGTGCGCGCTCCCGTATCCACTTTCGCCTTGATATTCGTGATACCTAGATCAGGTAAAGATAGCCACTCGCGCCAGCCAACCATAATTGGCTGGACTTGTTTTTGAGATTGCTCAGTACTCATGCGATTTTAATCCAACATATTTTTGTTCCAGTCCTTGACGCTATCCTGCATCTCGGTAATTTCGCTGTCAGCACTCGATACCAGGTTATTCAGACCGCTCACAATTGAATCCCCATAGCGGCTTGCCAGAATATTACTGGTGGTAATGACGAATATCGCCATCAGAATGACATACAAGTGAGTGAAAATGACTCTGACCATCGGCTATTCCTCCTGAAATAGGTTTACACCTGAGGATAGCATCGACGTTAGTTAGATTGAACTCAAAACAGACTTTGTGAGACGTTTTGCGGAAAGTAGTACTAGAACTTAATCGTCTTTACGGCGACCGTGTTGTTCCTCATCCCTACGCTCTTTTTTATTGTATGCATCCGTCATAACAATACTTTCTCCTCGACGAGAGCTTCCTTGTCGACGATCATCATAGTGACGGTATCCACAACGACAACTTTCGCTCTTATTGCAATCCTGTAAAGGTAGGATTGGCGCTTCAGAAACGAGAAATGTACGGTGGGACATGTCGAATGCGGCATTGCAGGCATGTTCGTGTGGCTTCACACGCACAGCAGCATATGGATTTCTAGTGACCGTTGGCTTCGGCTGCTCTTTCTTCGGTCGGCGGAAAAACAGAAAATAGGCCGCGGCTATGACCATTAACAGGATACCCAAAGCGACTTCCATGACCACTCTCCACTGTGAACACTGCAACGTATATTCAGATTAACCCATTTCGTCGCACTATCGCCAGCCCTAAACCGACTTATTTGCCTTGTATAACAGGCGGTTCATCGTGGTTATAGCAGACACTTTAATTTCTTTTGGACAGACCCGCTCACACTCGCGGTAGTTACTGCAGCTACCAAAACCTTCGTCTTCCATGGCTTTTAACATTTTTGCCGGCCGTTTTTTGTCCAGTTGCCCTTGAGGCAAAGTGGACAAGTGGGCGACTTTCGCCGCGACAAACAGCGTGGCCGAAGCATTCGGACACACCGCCACACAGGCACCGCAGCCGATACAGGTCGCGGCATCAAACGCCGCATCCGCGACGTCCTTTTCAATAGGAAGCGTATTGGCTTCACAGGCCGATCCGGTTCGAATCGGGATATAGCCACCGGACTGAATAATGCGATCAAACGCCGTTCGGTCGACAATCAAGTCCTTTATGACCGGGAATGCTGTCGCACGCCAAGGCTCAATCCATAATGCGTCTTCGTCCTTATAGTCACGCATGTATTGCTGACAGGTGGTGGTAGCCTGCTGTTTACCATGTGGCGTGCCGTTAATCACCAGATTACAGGAGCCACAAATGCCCTCACGACAGTCGAAATCAAACGCCACCGGATCCTGACCATCAAGGATCAACTGTTCATTCAAGGCATCCATCATTTCCAAAAATGAAGAGTCCTCGCTGGCATCGACCTCATGCGCTTCAAAAAAGCCTTGGGTATTCGGGCCTGCTTGTCGCCATATATTCAGTTTGAAGATCATTGGTAATTTCTTATGCTGGGTCGGACAAAATCAAAATGCAGGTATTCGCGATACAGCGTTGGCTGACTGATTTCGCCGCTGTACTGCCACGCTGCTACATAGGAATAATCCATATCATTACGCTTGGCCTCCCCGTCATCGGTCAGGTGCTCTTCACGGGCATGGCAGCCACAGGACTCTTCACGCTCCAAGGCATCCAGACACATCAGTTCGGCCAATTCAAAAAAGTCGGCAACGCGACCCGCGCGTTCCAAAGTCTGATTCAACTGCTCGGCTTCGCCAGTGATTTTGACCTTCTGCCAGAACTCATCGCGTAATGCCCGTATTTTCTCAACAGCAGTGAGCAAGGTGTCTTTTTCCCTTGCCATCCCGCAGGCATGCCAGAGAATTTGTCCCAGTTGTCTGTGGAAATCATCGGGCGTGACCGACGGATCCGGTGCATTCATTAAAGCCTTGATACGCGTTTTTGAGGCCTGCATGGCAGCGTCAACCTGATTCTGATAATGTTCAGCTTTAACAGGCTTGCGCCGTGCCAGATAATCAGACACGGTAGTCGGCAGAATAAAATAGCCATCCGCCAAGCCCTGCATAAGGGCACTGGCACCGAGTCGGTTGGCACCGTGATCAGAAAAATTGGCTTCACCACCGGCAAATAAGCCATCGACCGTGGTCATCAGGTTATAGTCCACCCATAAACCACCCATGGTGTAATGCACGGCGGGATAAATCCGCATCGGTGTCTGATACGGGTTTTCTGCAGTAATGCGTTGATACATCTGGAACAGGTTGCCGTATTTTTCGCGTACGGTATCGAGGCCCTGCGTTTTAATCGCATCGGCAAAATCGAGGTAAACACCCAGTTTTTTGCCATCAATTTCAGAGCCGACACCACGGCCCTCATCACAAATCAATTTCACCGCGCGTGAAGCGATGTCGCGAGGAACCAAGTTACCGAATGAGGGATACATACGTTCCAGGAAGTAATCGCGGTCCTGTTCTGGAATCTCTTCCGGGCGTTTATCGCAATCGGCCTTGTTTTTCGGTGCCCAGACTCGTCCATCATTACGCAAGGACTCGCTCATCAACGTCAATTTGGACTGTAACTCCCCATGCTGCGGAATACAGGTCGGATGGATCTGGGTAAAGCATGGGTTGGCAAATAATGCGCCCTGTTTGTGCGCCCGCCAAATGGCTGAAGCATTACAACCTTTAGCATTGGTCGATAAAAAGAAGGCGTTGCTGTAACCGCCGGTGCATAGCACCACACAGTCAGCAAGGTGACTTTCCAGTTCCCCCGTTACCAAATCACGAGTGATGATGCCAACCGCCCTATCGCCATCCATGATGAGATCCTGCATCTCACAGCGAGAACGGTGCTTAATACTGCCACAGGCCACTTGCCGGCTCATTGCCTGATAGGCTCCGAGTAACAATTGTTGGCCGGTTTGCCCGCGCGCATAAAAGGTGCGAGATACCTGAGCACCACCAAAGGAACGGTTGGCAAGATAGCCGGAGTACTCACGGGCAAACGGTACGCCCTGCGCCACCGCCTGATCAATAATTGAGGTGCTCAGTTCTGCCAGGCGAAACACATTGGATTCACGAGCGCGAAAATCACCACCTTTAATCGTGTCGTAGAACAAGCGCCACACACTGTCGCCATCGTTTTGATAGTTCTTCGCAGCATTAATCCCGCCCTGAGCGGCAATACTGTGGGCACGGCGCGGACTATCCTGAAAACAGAAGGTTTTCACCTTGTAGCCCATTTCACCCAGCGAGGCGGCAGCGGAGGCACCGGCAAGTCCGGTTCCGACGACGATAACGGTGTATTTTTTGCGATTGGCCGGACTGACGACCCGGCAGTTGAATTTATGCTGTTTCCAGCGATCCTGTAACGGTCCCTTCGGGGCGTGACTTTCCAGTTCAAACTCA
Organism: Methylophaga sp.; assembly: GCA_030148085.1. Taxonomy (GTDB): domain Bacteria; phylum Pseudomonadota; class Gammaproteobacteria; order Nitrosococcales; family Methylophagaceae; genus Methylophaga. The sequence continues at coordinate 15,544 of JASBUF010000090.1, forward strand.
CTCATGCGTTAGCCCATATAAAAAGAGGAACAGATGCAAAACCAAGGGTCAAAAAAACAACAGTACTAATAATGGCGAGACTATAAGTCTTTGAACTGATACCCAGCGTCTGTAGCACATTGATTAGAGAATGCTGCAAGTGCATGGCCAAGATGAACAAGCCCGCCAGATAGAACAGCAACATCCAACCCGAGCTGAACCAGTCGATCATCGCAGCTTTAACAGCCGAGGTGTCTATCAGCATGGTCTGGCCGATATGAATCAGTATAAACAGCAGTAATAAAACGATACTTAAAGAAACCAACGGAGCAGGTACATGTAGTTTGTCATGTTTTTTGTAGCCCACCTGACGGGCCTTACTGTTTTTAATACGGATATGCAGCGCGGCTTTGATGTGAATGAGCAGACTCAACACCACCACGCCTAGTAACGGCCAGCGCACCCATGCCTGATTGTAAAATGCATAAAACTGCTCAAAAGCGGTGGCAGAAAAGAAACTCAGATTGCATAACATATGAAACAGCAGATAGGCAGTCATGACGGTGCCTGCTAGCGCCATCGCGCGTTTTTGTAATTGCAGTAACTTCATCTTAACTTTCCATGTCCAATCGAGCGTCTTTACTATCGGGTCTTGGTTTCAACCTTTCCTTCTCAATGGTACGGATACAGCTATTCCAACGCAGAATAGATTCATCATTATGCTCCGGACGAATTTTTTCAGCTTTCTGATAAGACTGAAGCGCTTCGATAAAGTAATCATAGGCAAACACGCGCGCCATGCTTTGCGTCAGCATAAAGCGGGCGCGGCGTTCATGCAGCAGTCCGGTGTAATAATGTTGCTGATAGCGACTTTGCAATTTCTGGATGGCTTCTTCTATCGACTGTACCTGGGTTTTCTTACCGGCATGATGTAGCTGATCAGTGAGCGCCAGAATATAAAGGACCAATGCCTTTTGGTTCTCCGCATCAATATGCAGGATATCGAGACAGATACTTTCTGCAATTTCGGGCTCCAGCAAGGAGCGGTATTGACGAGCCTTATCAAGCGCGAGCTCAATAGAATCGGTGTGTATATCGTGTAAATTGAGCTCCATCAAATCCCTCACAAACCGTAAGTCTTATATAAGAGTTGCATAACTCAATCTAATCCAATTCCTCGCAGATTTCAACACTGACACTCATAAATCTCGGTTACATGGTGTCTACACCTGATTTCTGTTATCTTTTGTCGTTTTTCCGCTTGCTTAATCGACGGTTCCCCATGCAAAGAAAAATTCTGGTTACCAGTGCCCTTCCCTATGCCAACGGCCCGATCCACTTAGGCCATATGGTCGAATATATTCAGACAGATATCTGGGTGCGTTTTCAGAAAATGCGTGGTCATGAGTGTCACTATGTGTGCGCTGATGATGCCCACGGTACGCCGATTATGCTGCGCGCGCAAAACGAAGACATTACGCCAGAGCAGCTCATCAGCGACGTCAGCAAAGAGCATCAGGCTGATTTTGCCGACTTTGGCATCGGCTTTGATAATTATCACAGCACGCATAGTGATGAAAACCGTGCTCTAGCCAGCCAAATCTATCTTGCAAACCGTGATGCCGGTCATATTGAAGCTCGCACCATCAGTCAGGCCTACGACCCTGAAAAAGAAATGTTCCTGCCGGATCGTTTCATTCGTGGTGAGTGCCCTAAATGTGGTGCTGCCGATCAGTATGGCGACAACTGTGAAGCCTGCGGTGCGACTTACGACCCGACTGAATTGAAAAACCCAGTCTCTGCCGTCTCTGGTGCGACGCCAATCACCAAAGAGTCTGAGCATTATTTCTTCAAACTGGGCGACTTTGAAAAGACGCTGCGTGAATGGACACATAGCGATCACCTGCAACCTGAAGTCACCCGTAAACTCAGTGAATGGTTTGAAAGTGGCTTGCAGGATTGGGACATATCACGTGATGCCCCCTACTTTGGTTTTGAAATTCCTGACACCGAGAACAAATTTTTCTATGTGTGGATGGATGCCCCGATCGGTTACCTCGCCAGCTTCAAAAATTACTGTGAGCGTGAAGGCATCGATTTCAATGAGTTCATGAAGCCTGGCAGTGATACCGAGATGGTGCACTTTATCGGTAAGGACATCATTTATTTCCATGCCCTGTTCTGGCCAGCGATGCTGGAAGGTGCCGGTTTCCGTCAGCCAGACAACATCTATGCGCACGGCTTCCTCACCGTTGATGGCAAGAAGATGTCCAAATCACGTGGCACCTTTATCAAGGCACGTAGTTACCTTGATCACCTCAACCCGGAATACCTGCGTTATTACTTTGCCGCCAAACTTGGAAGTGGCATTGATGATATCGACCTGAACCTGGAAGACTTCCAGACCCGTATCAATGCGGACCTAGTCGGCAAAGTCGTCAATATCGCCAGCCGTTGTGCCGGCTTCTTAAGCAAACGTTTTGATGGCAAACTGGCTGACTCGCTGAGCGACCCAGCGCTGTTTAATGAATTTACGGCGCAAGCCGAGTCCATTGCCAAACGCTACGAAGCCCGTGAATTCGGTCAAGCTATGCGTGAAATCATGGCGTTGGCAGATAAAGCCAATCAATATATTGATGAAATGAAACCTTGGGTGCTGGCTAAAGAAGAAGGCAAAGACGCTGAAGTTCAAGCCATCTGCACCATGGGCATTAACCTGTTCCGCGTGTTAATGACCTATCTTAAGCCAGTATTGCCACGTACCGCAGAGCAAGCTGAAGCCTTTTTGAATATTGATGCTCTGGCTTGGTCTGATGCTTTGATGCCGTTACTAAGTCACAGCATTAACAAATTCCAACCGCTGATGACCCGTGTGGAGCAGGATAAAATTGATGCCATTATCGAGGCATCCAAAGATTCCATGTCTAAAACCGACAAGCCAACACAAGCGAAATCGGTAGACTCAAACATTGAGCCTATCGCCGCTAAAATCCAGTTTGATGACTTTGCCAAAATTGATCTGCGTGTCGCTAAAATCGTCAATGCCGAGCATGTCGAAGGTGCAGACAAACTGCTCAAATTGACGCTGGATATTGGTCTTGCTGAAAAACAGGTGTTTGCCGGCATCAAGTCAGCTTACACGCCGGAAGATTTGATCGGTAAGTTAACCGTCATGGTCGCTAATTTAGCACCACGAAAAATGCGCTTTGGCCTGTCTGAAGGCATGGTATTGGCGGCCGGCCCTGGCGGAAAAGATTTGTTTATTCTGAATCCAGATGATGGCGCTCAACCCGGTATGAGAGTCAAATAATCAATTAGAATCTTCACAATAAAAGCCTCGTTCTACGGGGCTTTTTTATAGGCCGCAAACACGACTGAAAATAACTTGGTCGTTTTTCTACTCAAATCCTTGAGATTTTGATCCCTTGCCATCTTTTCAATGGGCCACGTCTCAAAGCTTTTTTAACCTCTGATTTAGATTGTTAATCTGAGTCCGAGACACACGATATTTTTAATGGCAGTAAATAGCTGTCTAAATGCTTACGACCAACACAGCTTCCCTACCTGAATACTAACTCCACAAACAAAAAAGCCCCGGATTTTTCCGGGGCTTTTTCACATCTTCAGGTCAACTCAAAATCAATCGTTTATGACAACTTTGATTTCTGATTCCCTGTATCAAGTTGGCCTATGGAATACCACTACCATCAGACGCACCTTTTACGTATTTGTAGCACTGTGTGTCATCGGTAACTGGAACCCAGCTTACATATGTATTATTCACATAATAAGGAGTTAACTCAAATACACAATCTTCAGCACCGAGCTCAGCTGAGGTCGAACCATCAATATCAATCGCGACACTTCCGGCAAGCGTACCTGCATTAGCTAGAATGTTTAATGTCGCACCGTATTTAGTTTCTGTACCGTCGAAAGCGGCGTCAACACCATAAGGCTCCAATAGTGTATTAGTGTCACAGACACCGGTTGGATCACCACTATTGTTGTCCATACATTCAGAAATAGCTGTTTTTACTGACGCTACAGAAGAAATGGTGTCAGCCCATTTAGAACGGGTCAGATAATCAGTATATGCTGGAATCGCAATCGCTGCCAAAATACCGATAATCGCAACAACGATCATCAGTTCGATCAAGGTAAAACCTTTTTGAACTTGTTTCATTTTCTACTCCTTAAAAAGAAACGCAATAAATTGCAAATGTGTGTAATGCATGTTCGATGCCATAAAAATACTTACTAAATATCAAACAATTAAAATCACAACCTCATAACAAGCATTACATTTATTGTCACAAAGTGACCTTTTTTTACCACTTCTGACACGCATCTGAGTATTGTCGAAATTCTTGATTAGAAAAGTACATAAATGAAGCCAGCTTGGCAGCCTCACAAGCCCGCTCCCTATTTTCCAAATTCTGGTATGAAGCTATCAACATTTTGAAATTGAACGCCGTAGGACGGGACAGGATGGCATCTTGCTGCCAATCGTTGAAGGCTTTCATCTTGTCAGCATTACGCTCTATTGAGCTCATGGTAAAAACCTGCTGCATTCGAAAGTCTTCGGCGATTTTAGTGAAATAGGGATTTAGCAATGGAACCATCAGATTGGCATTAGCATTAGGTTTTGTGGCCAATTCAAGTTGATAATTGGCCCAGGCTGTATGCCCGCAGAATAAGAGCGTGAAGGCAAGCCCAATATGATTCAGTAATTTCATCAATTGAGTCATCGGCACCGATAAAAAGCCCCTAACAGTGCTTTTAGGCAAGTGCGACAAGGCGATAAAAATTAAAAAAAGACAAGCAAACCACGCCGTAGCTGAAATATGAAATGGCAGTTCGACTTGGTTATGAAAAGCAAAAGGAAATAATAAGGCTATCGCATAGCGCGCTTTGGATCGCCATGCTAAAAAGATAATCGTAAAAAAGCTAATCACTATTCCGGCAGTAGCTAATACTCCACCTTCAACCTGCCAGAATAAAAGCTCGTTATGGGGGTGAGTGACATAATCTTCAATCAACTCATAATCGGGATGATGTTCTTGAAAATCTGCTTTTTGATATTGCCACACTGCACCAAACGTCCCCAATCCATGTCCAAAAAAAGGACTTTGCTTCACCAGCTCTGCAGAGATGAGATAAATCCCCACCCTTTCACTGGCTTTATATTCAGTGTGAATTTCAGCTGACTTATCGGCCAACCGGCTAAATCCATCGGAGTAGACACTGACCAGTGAGGCTAGGACCATCACAAGCAAGAGCATAGCGCTGTTTCGGTTGTTTCGTTTTACCACTGGCCAGCAGATTACGATCAGCAATGCCAAACCAATAACTAGGGACAAAAAACCTACCCTGGAGCCACTGCTTAATACAATAAAAGATGACACAAAGGTTGTTACGAGAATGCTGACTTTTACAACCCCACTGAACTTAGACAGAGGTCGGTTAATTAAATACCAGGCGATCAACACAATGGTCGCCTGAAATGAAGCATGAATATTGATTTGCTGAAAAACACCGGTGGCAATATTCACGTCTTTAGCCGAAGGCAAAAAAATGGTCACACCTTCAGGCTGAAAATACTGAACACTGGCTACAAGGCCATGTAATAAACCGGCCAGTAACAATACAAAAAGCAGCTTATCTTTTTGTGCTCTACTGAACCTAAACTGAAAAAGCCCCAATAGGAAAAAGATACCGCCCCAGATAAAAAGAAGCCTGAAAAGCCAATTAATCGGTTCGGAAACACCTGAAACAAACCCACTCAGTGTTGCAAGTATGGGAAAAGCTAAAATCAGCAGTGTTCGCTCAGGCAGAACAAGTTGAGATTGTTCAAGCACATTTTTAACGGCAAGCCAGATAAAAACGCTGGCCGCAGCCCATACAGTGATATTGCCCGGAATGTTGAGTCCTGTGCCGCCGATATTGTCGTGATAATAAAATGGCGCAACCAGGAAAATAATTGCCAATATGATTTCGGCCGGAGTCCATTTAGCAAGTCTTGATTGGCCGTTTTGTGACATGTAAAGCAATCCTAGGGTCAAAATTTGATTGAAAATTGGTCATACGCTGAGGGCCATGCTCCCCCCCAAATCGGCACCACTATTAGACTGTCGGCTTCAAATCAAATGCAATACAAATCCGCTCTTCATCTGAACTGAATGGAATCGTGCGGTGGAACACGGATGAAGGAAACATGACCAAGTCCCCCACTTCGGGCGCAATCGTTTTGGTGGGGAAATTCTCATGCTGTTTGGGATAGTCATCGCCATGCGTACTCAGCTCAATACTGCCTTCATGCTCATGCTGTTTGTTTTTGGGTAAGGTCAGGTATAACGAACCACTCACCCAGCCTTCTTCATGAATATGTGAAGTCAGGTGTCCGCCGGATTTCATTTTGACATACCAGGAGCTGGCGAACTCGGTTTGCTTCGGGAAGGCTTTGACGAACTGGCAGTTCTCTCCGGAGAAGGTCTGACGGTAACGCTCAATGGCTTCCGTTACGCACTCCGCCAGCTTTCTAAATGACGCCTCGGGGCGTTTGAATAAATTGCCCGAAGACTGCACCCCATGATGCAAACGGCCTTGATATTTTTCCTCTGCATCGCAGGTTTCGATATCGTGCAGCAGTTGTTTTAGCAGTTCACTGTCACCTTTCAGCTCGGGTATTTCTGTATGGAAGACAAAGTCGAGCGGGGTCTTACAAAAGTTGTAATCGTTTTCGGTACCGAAGTTTTCAGCGTAATGTCCGGCCAAAGTAGCCAGAAACGGAGAGTTATCCTTACTTCGTTTAAGCTCATCCAAACCTTGTTTAAACGCATCAAACTGACCGGTTTTATAAAGACAATACAGTGAACGTTCCTGCCAGTCAGCGTATTGGGAGCGTTGAAAATGATTCAGCGCGCCCTGCAAATCACCACTATCGTAGTAGTAAACGGCGAGACTATAGTTCGCGAGCGGCAGCTCGGGATCAAGTAATAAGGCATGCTGATAGGCTTTGACAGACTCATCGTAGCGGCCCTGATCGCGCAGCACTTCACCGATATTGCTATGCACTTCGGCATAATCAGGATTGAGTTCCAGCGCCTCATTATAAGCCTCAATCGCATCGCCGAGTTTGCCCTGATTTTTCAGCGCGGTGCCAAGGTTAAAATAGGTACGCGCATCGGTATGTATCGCCAGCGCACCTTGATAAGCCGCAACCGCTTCAACCAGTAAGCCCTGCTCTTGCAACACAACGCCCAAATTAGCCATGGCTTCATAAAAACCCGGCTCTAACTCAACCGCTTTTTGATAACTTTTTGCCGCTAATTCAAACTGACGCTGCTGCTGATAGGCGGCACCAAGGTTGTAATGTGCATCCACCAGCGAGGGTTTGAGGTTCACGGTTTTCTTATAGCTCTGAATTGCCTCTTCAGTACGATTCATATTGGTGAGCAGAATACCGACATTAAAATGCAGTTCAGCGATACTCGGATCGATGTTGAGCGCTTTGCGAAACGAGTCCACGGCTTCTTTGAATTTATTCTGCCCCGCTAATGCATTGCCATAAAGGTTATGCAATACAAAGGCATTGGGGAATTGCTTAAGCAGCTTCTTTGCTGTCGCTTCGGCGGCAGCTAATTGGCCGCTGTTCAACGCCGTCAGCACAGGTTGAATTTCTGCTTGCGTTGGTTGTCTCAGTTGCGCATTCTTTTTCATGGTAGGGCTTGCTGTTGGGAAAGTTGCGGACAGGTCTGTTGCCTGCTTGAATCAAGCACTGAATGTATAACAGGGAATTTTTTCCCGCAACAAACGCCTCGGATATCATGCGCGACCGACACAAGACATCGTTAATTAACTAAACAGAATCAGATGGATACACTTACACAAGCCTTACTGGGCGGCGCGGTTGGTTATGCCGTAGCCGGAAAAACATCCCGCAGAAAAGCCATGCTTTGGGGCGCAGCCTTTGCGGTCGTTCCTGATCTGGATGTGTTTATCCCTTACGACAATGATCTAGACAGCATGACGTTCCATCGTAGCTGGACCCACTCATGGTTTGTACACACCGCTATTGCTCCCCTGTTCGCTGCTGTTTTACATCGCTTGGATGCCACATTTAGTTTCAAAACCTGGTTTATGCTGATCTGGCTGGCGCTGGTGACGCATGCCGGACTCGATGCATTAACGGTATACGGTACCCAACTATTCTGGCCGCTGATGCCCTCACCCACATCCGGCGGTAGCGTCTTTATCATTGACCCGACCTACTCCATCCCTCTATTAGCCGGCTTTTTGGCTATTTTGTTACTGCCAAGGCGAAAGAGCAGCGACAAAATGATGCGTTATAGCTTCTTATTTAGCTGCCTCTATCTATCCTGGGGATTGGGCGCTCAACAATGGGTCAGTCATCAGGCTAAACAGGCGTTGGCTGAGCAAGGCATTGAGCATCAGCATATGCAAGTCTCTGCCACTGCATTTAATACCGTGCTTTGGCGGATTCTGGTTGTGAACGATGAACACTATTTCGAAGGCTTTCACTCGCTGCTCGACAACGAGAAAAACATTCGCTTTGAACAGTATGACCGCGGCGGTGACTTGATAACGCAAACTCAGTCATTACCTGCCTTGCAACGTATCAGTTGGTTTACCAACGGGCTGTTCAAACTGGAAAAACAAGGCGACAAAATCATCGCCTCAGATTTACGCATGGGCATGGAGCCCAGCTACTTCTTCCGCTTTCAACTGGCTTATGAAAACGGTGAAGGACTGGAAGCCAGCGTACCCAACCGTGCGCGGGTTCAGAATGATCGCCGTGAGGGCATACGCTGGGTATGGCGACGGATCTGGAATCCGGCGGTTCAGTTCAGAAGCGATTCCCCGCTGACATAATCGTAGCCATGCGCTTCGGCAACCGCTTGATAGGTCACTTTGCCCTCGCATACATTAAGCCCGGCCAGCAGGTGCTTATCGTCTTTAAGCGCCTGCTTGATACCTTTATTCGCCAAAGCCAGCACATAGGGTAGCGTCGCGTTGGTCAATGCAAACGCCGAGGTCCGTGCCACAGCCCCCGGCATATTGGCCACGCAGTAATGAATCACGCCCTGCTCCACATAGGTCGGTTTATCATGCGTAGTCGGTCTTGAGGTTTCAAAGCAACCGCCCTGATCAATAGACACATCCACCAATACCGAGCCGGTTTTCATTTCAGCCAGTAATGCCCGCGGTATTAATTTCGGGGCTTTAGCACCGGGCAACAGTACCGCACCAATCACAATATCGGCCTTTAACACAGCCCGCTCTATCGCATCACTGGTCGCATAAATCGTCGTCAATCGTGGTCCAAACTGTTCATCCAGTTGTTTCAGACGGCCCAACGACTTATCCAGTACCGTCACATCAGCACCTAGTCCCATCGCCATTCTGGCGGCATTGAGACCAACGACACCACCGCCAATAATGATAATGGAGGCCGGTGGCACCCCGGCAACCCCACCAATCAGCACGCCCATGCCACCTTGCGTTTTTTCCAAAGCATGCGCCGCGGCCTGAATGGACATCCGCCCCGCAACTTCGCTCATCGGTGCCAACAAAGGCAAACTGCCATGGCTGTCTGTCACCGTTTCATAGGCGATGCAGATAGCGCCTGACTCGACTAAATCACGGGTTTGTTCATAGTCGGGCGCAAGGTGCAGGTAAGTGAACAGGGTTTGTCCCTGCCGCAAAAGCTGGCGCTCTTCAGGCAAAGGTTCCTTTACCTTCACAATTAGTTCGGCTTTGGCGTAGACCTCATGGGCGTTGGCAGCAATCGTCGCCCCTGCTTGACGATAATGTTCGTCTAAAAGGCCAATAGCCTGGCCTGCGCCGGCTTCTACAAGCAGCTGATGGCCAACCGCGGTCAACTCTCGCACACCCGATGGTGTCAAACCCACGCGGTACTCATGATTCTTAATTTCCCTGGGTACACCGATCAACATCACAAATCTCCGTTTTTAAGTTGGTAGAATGACCTCTATGACTGAACATATAGCAAAATCAAGTACTGAAACAAGCCACGATCTCAGGTTTATTTTTGACAACAAGTTTGTCCGTGAGATGCCTGCAGATCCGGAGATGGATAATCACCGCCGTCAGGTTCTGGGCGCGTGTTATTCCTTTGTTACGCCGCGCCAGGCAACAGCACCCAAACTGGTCGCCTATTCAGCTGAAATGGCGAAAGATCTGGATCTAAGCCCCACGGACTGCGAGTCAGAGCAGTTCACCCAGGTCTTTGTCGGTAATCACGTGCTGCCGGATATGGCACCCCATGCACAATGTTACGGCGGCCATCAGTTCGGTAACTGGGCGGGGCAACTCGGTGATGGTCGCGCCATTAACCTCGGCGAAGTCGTAAATAAGCAAGGACAGCGCTATTGCCTACAACTGAAAGGCGCGGGTGAAACGCCCTACTCACGCACCGCGGATGGTCTTGCTGTATTGCGCTCCTCCGTCCGCGAATTTCTCTGCAGTGAAGCGATGTTTCATCTCGGCATCGCCACAACCCGTGCTTTAAGCGTGATTGAAACCGGTGATCAGGTGATTCGCGATATGTTTTATGACGGTCGCCCCAAAGCCGAACCGGGCGCTGTAGTCTGCCGTGTTGCACCGTCTTTTCTGCGCCTCGGCAGTTATGAAATTTTCACCTCACGCGGTGATATCCACAATCTGAAGAAACTGGTCGATTACACGATTGAAACCAACTTTCCACACCTTGGCGAACCGGGCAAAGACACTTACCTCGCCTGGTTCCGCGAAATCTGTGACCGTACAGCAGATATGGTCGTTGACTGGATGCGGGTTGGTTTTGTTCACGGTGTGTTTAATACCGACAATACCTCGGTGCTGGGACTCACCATCGACTATGGTCCTTATGGCTGGGTCGATGATTACGATCCGAACTGGACACCTAACACCACCGACGCCACTGGTCGCCGCTACCGCTTTGGCGCACAGCCGCAAATCGCCCAGTGGAACCTGCTACAGATGGCTAACGCGATTTATCCGTTGATTGATGATGCTGATGCCTTGCGTGACATACTCAATGAGTACGTGACGTTTTATACCGACAAATGGCAACAGATGCGTGCGGATAAACTCGGTCTGTCCGAGTTTAAAGCTGAAGACGAAGAGCTTAACCAAGAGCTGAATAAAGTCATGCAACTGGCTGAAACTGATATGACTTTGTTCTATCGTCATCTAGCCGATCTCAGTGTCGAAAATATTGATGCCGATAATGACAACTTACTCGCGCCCCTGCTCATCGCCTACTACGCACCGGATGGGCTGAGTAAAGATGACAAACAGGCCATTGCCGACTGGCTACGCCGTTACCTGAAACGTGTTCAGCAGGACGGTGTAGACGATGCCACACGTAAAGCTCGAATGAATCAGGTCAATCCAAAGTATGTGCTCCGAAACTACCTGGCCCAGATGGCTATCGATAAAGCTGAACAAGGCAATTACACACTGGTCAATGAACTTCTGGATGTGATGCGCCGTCCTTATGATGAGCAACCCGAGTTTGAGCAGTATGCAGAGAAACGTCCGGACTGGGCGCGCAATAAACCAGGCTGCTCGATGTTGTCCTGTAGTTCGTAAATTTTGACAAGGAGCGTCCCTGATGCTGCGACTGTTTCCCGTACTGTTACTCCTGTTCTTCAGCCTGACAGCAAACGCCGAAATTCAGCAGGAAAATGATCTGGAGATCGAAAAACTCGCCCGTGGCCTGACCATCCCCTGGGGCATGACCTTTATCAGCAAGTCCCAACTGCTAGTGACACAACGTGAAGGCAAACTGACCCTAATTAATCTCACAACAGGCAAACAAAGCCCCATCAGTGGCCTGCCCAACGATATCCGTGTTGAAGGTCAGGGTGGTTTGTTTGATATTCAAACTTCACCCGACTTTGCTGATACTGGCTGGCTCTATCTCAGCTATAACAAAGATGTGGACGGTCAAGGCGCCACTACCCTGTCACGCGCACGGCTCAACGGCCAGAAACTGGTGGACTGGACAGACTTATTTGTTTCGCAGTCCCGTACCAGTAATCAGGTCCACTACGGCGGCCGCATCAGCTTTGATACTAAGGGCCATGTTTTCCTGTCTATTGGTGATCGTGGCGAACGTGGCAGTGCGCAGAACCTGAAAACCCATATAGGCTCTATCCTGAGATTACAACTGGATGGCACTGTACCCGACGACAACCCGTTTGTCGGCAAGACTGACGTGTTGCCTGAAATCTGGTCTTACGGCCATCGAAACCCACAAGGCCTGTTTTACAACCCAGATACCCAGCAACTCTGGTCAGTCGAACATGGCCCACGCGGTGGCGATGAAATCAACTTGATTAAGCGCGGTCATAACTATGGCTGGCCGGTGATTTCGTACGGCAAGGAATACTGGGCACCACTGGATGTCGGCGAAGGCACGCATAAAGAAGGCATGGAACAACCGGTCAAAGTTTATGTCCCGTCTATCGCGACCAGCAGCCTGATTCAGTATCGTGGAACCAGCTTACCAGGCTGGCAAGGCAAACTGCTGGTCGGCGCACTCAAGCAACAGCATTTGAATGTCATCAGCCTCAGTTCCACTGGCGAAGCCAACGATGAAGAAAAAGCGCTACGTTCGCTGAACGGTCGTATCCGCAATGTGATTGAAACCGCTGATGGTGCCCTTTTGGTTGCGACCGATTCCGGCGATATTTACCGGGTTACATCAGCGCCATAAGGTCAAACTTGTTGCTTGCTGTAACTTGCCGTATCCATTTCAACGGTTTCCACCGTGATCGACGTGTTATTAAAATGGAGCTTCAGCAAAGCCTGAAGCACCTCAGCAGACAGCTGTTTACGCTGTTCAGGGCTACGCCCCTGATGCAGTCTGAGAGTGACATGGACAAAGGCTTCATCCGGACTGGCCAAAAGAAAGTCAGCAAAAGCCATTGCCCGGACACGAATATGCGAACGCTTGAACAAGCCTGATTGTTCAACACCCACGAATACTGCCTCCAGCAAGTTCTGTACGAACTGCTCGTCACTCAGGTTTTGTGAATATTCAATCAGGCAATGTGGCATAGCAGATCCTCGGGCAATCTCGACAGCTGGCGTTACTGATAACGAATAGCAATAACAAAATACTGCTTGCGGCCATCTGCAACCTTGATGACCACCTCATCATCGAGGGCCTTACCCAGTAAGGCGCGCGCCAGCGGTGAATCGACACTTATATTACCCTTGGCATGATCGATTTCATCCGGCCCGACAATACGGTATTCCACCTCATCGCCCTCTTCTGTTTCCAGACCTACCCAAGCGGCGAAAAAGATTTTTTCCTGATTGTCAGGAATCTGATCGACGACTTTCAGATCCGGCATGCGCTTCTGCAGATATCGGATGCGGCGATCCAACTCGCGCAGCTCTTTCTTGCGGTAGATATACTCAGCGTTTTCCGAGCGGTCGCCTTCAGCTGCGGCAGCGGCTAACGCCTGAACGACTTCACGTCGACGCTGCCAGCGTTCGCTGAGTTCCTGATTGAGCCGAAACATACCTTCGGCAGTGACATAGGGGGATGATTTCATAGTGCCTCACCGGCCTGAGCCGGCGCGGACATTCAAGCCTGGCTGGCTTCAGGCACGTCATGCTGTGCCAATTTATCGATATCAAAAAATAAACAATCCTGCAGATCATCGCGACTGAAAATACCGGTCAGAACCTCGCGAATTCGGCGAATTTGAGCCAGAGCACCCTGACTGCTGGATTGAAATTCGGATGCATCATAGCTGATGACATCGTTGATTTCATCAATCAATAAGGCATAGCGCGGTGTTTTGCCATCGTCTGTCACAAACAACAAGACCTGACGCATATCGCTTTCAATCTGCTCTTTGGCACGATGACACAAGGTACGCATTTTTTGTAGATGCGGTTTGGCCTGTTGACGGAAATGTGACGCGATTTGATCTGGCTGCTGACCATGAGCCTGCCTGACCGCCAATTCACCCACCTGATGCAGTGCTGCGTGCGGTTCGGCAAACGCTTTAATCAACTCATTGAGGGTTTCATCACGCGATTCAAACTGACGTAGCCACAAGGTTGAGGTACAGTCTCTGGCTTCTAAATCCAGATGAAAGCTCTCATCACGCTGCAGAGACTCAGTCAGTGAACTGACCCACTGTTGATGCTCCGACTCTGTCTGTTTGAGGGTATCAATCAGTGTCTTTTTAACGTCTAATCCGGAAGGCACGCCCAGTCGGTGGGCAAAATTCAGTACCGGTACGACGACGCCCTGGAATTTGATAACGCCGCAAAAGCCCTCTTCTTCAACGGGCACAGGCTGAACCTTATCCACATTCTGATCCAGCATCAGCACATTATCGACATTCAGCCCGAACATCATGTCCTGAACAAAAAACGTAAACACCTGTTTTTGCTCGGCTAATCGGCTATTTTTTGTCTGTGCTGTCCGTCTGTCCATGCCCGTCTCCAGTTGCCTACCTTTTATATCGTCTGCAACAGCAAAAGCTTAAGCATTGAAACGCTTATTTATGCAGAGTTTGCTTCAGTCGCGCTTCATCAATGCTGGCACCGAGACGTTCGACAACGAAGCGCATATCCAACTCGGCGTTTTCCAAGCAGCTGGTTGCACCCGGTGACGGTGTCATATTGAACACAATACCAGTGCCCGGATTGATTTTTGCCTCACCCAACATCAGCTTGGCCGACTTCTTATCGATCAACTGCGGTCTGACCCCACCAAAGCCTTTGGCGAAGGTGACATCTTCCAGCTTAAGTGAAGGCACAATCTTGCGCGCATCTTTCATAAACAACCAGCGGCGCAGACCCGGCACTTCAAACAGGAAGTTCTTGAAAATGTAGTTGCGGATATCGCTGACTTTAAACAAATCCCAGAACACCTTAAACACACGGCGGTCCAGTTTCAGCACTCGTAAAAATTCGATAAAGGTTTTGCTGTTGTATCGCTCCAGCATCGGCAGCAGCAGAGCCGTTGGTCCGAAGCGGGTTTTACCATCTACCAATACATCAGGATCGCCATGTACCGCCGCAAACGGCAGCTTATCATTCTGTACGGTATAGACTTTACCGTTTAGCAAAGGCGGTGTGAAGTAGAAGCTGCCCGCTACCGGCAGGCAGGAAAACTCCAGTCCGTAACCCATCTGTTGTGCCAACAGCAAACTATGGCCACCAGCAGAGACGACAACGGTTTTAGCCTTGATCACCTTGTCGGTAGTCATGATCGAGAACACGCCGCCGTTCTCAACAATCTCTTCAACCTGATTATTTAGAAAAAGGGAGATGGCCTTGTCCTGACGTTTGTTTGCTTCGCCGACAAAACTCTGTGCCAGTTGGTGAAAATCGACGGCAGAATACTCATCCAGCACGGCGAGTGCCACACACGGCTCTTCGCGCATTTTGCCGTCGACCATAATGACATTTGGTTCGATTTCAGCAATCTGCTCTTTTTCCAACAGTTGCATAGTGGTGAAGACAGTTTTGAACGTCTCAAAACGTTCACGCAATTGCTGGCATTCTTTCTCGCCAACACCAAGCACCATCTTGGGGTATTTGAAAATGACCTTGTCACGCTGCGCCAACGTTTCGGTATAGTTCACCACCATTTCCGCAGCTGCTTTCACCTTGGCCGCTTTTTCCAGGGTGTAGTTGGTTTCAATATCACCACAGTGCAGGGTTTGGCTATTGTTACGACCGTGTGAGTTGACCTTAGCCACATCGTCGTACTTTTCTATCAGCGCGATATTCTGTACATCGGTGTACTCACTGAGCAGATACAGCAAAGCTGTACCACATACGCCACCGCCGATGATGGCTACATCATGTACTTGTTCTGTCATTGTTTTTCCCAATACAAACTGCGGTGAATTCTAGCAGAATCACCGCAGCTGCGCAGAGCGAATATCGTCAATAATGACTGCGCTCAAAGACGCTGACAGAGCTACTCGTCCGGCTTTTTATTCATATCCGAGAAAGACGGAATCGACGACAAAATGGACTGCAAATCACCACGCTTTGTCGGCTTATAGGTCATCGCTGATGGCTCATCATCACCGCTGTCCTGTTTATCCAATTGGCGAATTTCTTCGAACATCGCATCCAAGTCTTCATCTGATGGCAACGGCTCTTCGGTCAGGTCGTCCCACATTTCAGATAAGGCTGTCTTGGCATCGGTTAAGGTGACCGGCGGGCCGGTATCAATATCTTCCGGTTGCTCGGGTTCCTCATTTAGTTCTACTTCCTCAACTGGCTCAGCTACGGACGGTGTTTTGTCAGCTTGTAGCCAGGCTGCTGCCAACTCAGCTTCAGCCTCCTGCTCTGCCCGCTCCTGCTCGGCAATTTCAGCGGCGCGACTTTCTGACAGCCCCTGCACATCTGCTTCTACAGATGGCTCTTGCTCGGCAGACATAGCCATATCATCGGCTATCCTAGCTTCCCACTCCGCCATCATCGCGGCCTCAGCCTGTTCATCGTCGAGCTCTGGCTGAACGGTAGCCTCAGACGGGTCTGAGACACTGTCTAGCTCCACTGTTTCATCATCAGTAGGAACCTCTGCGCGAGCATCATCAAGCTCCGCTTCCCAGGCAGCCATCATTTCGGCTTCGTCATCAGGCACAGATTCAGGACCGTTTAACGATGGCAGCGCTAACTCTGTTTCATCAGCGTCGACGGCCTCCGCAACTTCATTATCGACAGCGGGCGAGTCATCAAAGCTCTGTTCCAGTTCTACTTCACGAGTGGCTTGCCGAGCTTGAGCTTCCGCTTTTAGTTGAGCTGTTCGCTCACGTAATTTGGCCCGAAGTTCTTCCAGTTCAGAACGCGCAGCTTCAATTTCCTTCTGATTCTCAACAGCGACAGCTTCCTCATCATGCCCCGTTAAGCCTTCACTCGCGCTGTCGGCCATCAGACCTTGCAAGCGCTCTGCTTCTGTCTGGAAATCATCAGCTGGCTCTGGCTCTGGCTCTGGCTCTGGCTCTGGCTCTGGCTCTGGCTCTGGCTCTGGCTCTGGCTCTGGCTCTGGCTCTGGCTCTGGCTCTGGCTCTGGCTCTGGCTCTGGCTCTGGCTCTGGCTCTGGCTCTGG
>JASBUF010000071.1 GCA_030148085.1 Methylophaga sp.
CAGATCTATCTTGTTTAGTACTTTGATACAGGGCTTATCACCGCGCAATTCCGCCAGCATGGGATTCTGACTGCTGAACGGAATACGTGCATCCAGCACTTCGATGATCAGATCCACCTGAGGCAGAATCTTCTGCATCTCGTTGCTGGCCTTGTGCATATGGCCGGGGTACCACTGAATCGCCATCTAGATGGCCCCTCTCTGCCCTATGGGCATGACTTTCGTAATCGTTTTCATGGCCGCTATTCTAGCGCATACGTTATGACTGTGAGGATTTGCGCAGGTATTTACTAATGTCGACCTCATCAATCTGAGCAGCAGGCAGGAAGCGTTTGGCGTAGTCCAGATACACACCGCTCTTGAGGAACAGTTCAAACACTTCTACATCCACATGTTCGTTCTGCACCATCTTGAACAGGATATCGAGTGCTGCACTGACTGGTTTGGCTTTCTTATACGGCCTGTCCGCTGCAGTTAAGGCTTCATAGATATCCGCCAACACCATAATACGCTCCGGTGTCGACAGCTCATCACCTTTGAGCCGACGAGGGTAGCCTGTACCACGCATGGTCTCATGATGAGTCGAGGCGTAACGCGGTACCCGCTTGAGTTCATCAGGGAATGGCAAACTCTCCAGCATCTTGATGGTGCTGATGATGTGCTCGTTGATCTTGAAACGATCTTCCGCACTCAATGTGCCACGGGAAATCGCCAGATTATGCAGCTCGCCTAGGTTGTAGAGATACTCCGGTACTTCCATCTGAATGCCGAACTTTGGATCAAAATCGGTACTGTGCATGCGTTCGATTAAGTGTTCGGGGCGATCAGACAGTAATTTTTCTGTGGCCGGCAAGGCCTCGGGAGCCGAATCCAAGCGTGAAATTTCACCTGAAGATAAACCCAAGCGGTCATCAAAATAGCGCTGCCAGCTAATTTCAGCGAGTTGATGCAGTTTGGCAATATCTTCTTCACTGAAGAATTCGCCGCCCACATTGGCATTAGCAATAAAGGCAAAATCTTCACGCAGTTGCTGTTGTTTGTCGTTTTTCTGCTGCTCTAATGTGACTTTATCTGCATCGGGTTCAGCCAATTGGATAAGATAGTTAATTTCCGCATCACGCCACAGCACTTCAAAGCGCATGCGCACCTCGTGAATACGGTTATAAATCGTCTCCAGCTTAGTGCCTTTATCGATAATATGTTCAGGCGTCGTGATTTTGCCGCAATCGTGCAGCCAGGCTGCGACTTCAAATTCACGCCACTCGTCGACACCACTAAAGGCAAATCCGGCGAAAGGCCCTTCTTGCATCTTTTCTGCTTCCCGGACCAGCATAAAGGCCAATTCCGGCACCCGCTCACAGTGACCTGCGGTATGTGGTGACTTATCATCGATCGCCTGTGCGATTACCTTGATAAAGGCATCCAGCAGCTCCTGCTGGGCTTTTTCATGGCGTTGGATAGCAGCCGACATATTGCTCATCGAGCCAGCCAGATCACTCACCTCAACAATATTGCTACTGACATCCTGCACTTCCCGATAACGACGCTGGGTGATCTTTTCACTGTCTTCGGCAAGCTGGCGAATCGGTTTCACTATCGGTGAAGCCAGTAACCACGATACTGGCACCAGTAACAGGACGGCTAACATGGTCAGACCGATGGATGTTTTGACTTTTTCCAGCCCAGGTGCCAAAACAGTATCAACCGGGGTGGCAATGGCAAAATAGTCCTGTTTGCCGTTGGCCTCGCCGAAAGGCGTGGCATACACGTAATAATCACGCCCATCCAGACGAATTTCCTGCAGACGGTCACTGCCGCCCTGCTGGGCCAACTGCATCAGCTCAGCATATGGCACGGCGCCAAGATGGCTGACTACGCGCTGGTCGTCCTGTAACCATTTTTCATCCAAAGCCTGCTGGAAGTCCGGACCGAGCTGCTTCAATGCCTGATTGATAAGCTCCGTCAGACCTGAACGCGATTTATTGACCAGGAAATGCAGTTGATCCGGCATCGCGGCATCATCAAAATCCAGCGGCTGGTGAATGGTCACATCGTCAATAAAAAACTGTGCCTTGGTATAGTTGAGGATCGGAGCTATATCCATGGCGGCATCGGCTTTGCCCTCACGTACCGCATCAAACATCGCTCTGACAGTGGGCACCCGAATCACCTTAATCCGCGGAAAATTCTCTTGCAGATTATTGGCCAGTGACCAGCCTTCAGGAATCGCCAGGGTTTTATCAAAGAGTTGCTCAACATCTGTCACCGGTGCCTGACCTGTCGTCGTGATAACGCCGTATGGCACACTCAAGAACGGTTCGCTCAAATTGCCCAGTAATTGACGACTTTCATCAAAAAAGACCGGCTGCAATACATCCAGTTCATTACTCAGAAACATCTCCGCCAGTTCATTCCAGCTCAACCCGTTCACATAACGCACTGGCACGCCGAGCATCTCGGCAATCGCATTGATCACATCCACCGCATAGCCATAGGGCTGTCCTGAAGCCGCAAAGTTAATAGGTGGCCAATCAATTTCATTGGAGACTGTCAGGTACTCAATACTCTTGAGCTGCGCCTGTTGCTGAGCCGACAAGTTCAATGACGGCAATGGTGGTAAGGGTTCCGCCTGACGAGGCTGATGATTGGAGGCAATCAGTTCACCTGTCGCCTGATACAGAAAAATTTCACTGTCTTCACTCAAGGACTGCTCGGTGAGAAAGCCGGATAAGGAAGACAAGGTCATATCCAGTGCCAGGACGGCCTGATTTGAACTGACCACGGTTGAATAGGTCTCACCCGGTGCTTGCAGATGCTGGAACAGGTAAGGGTCGGTTTTATGCACCTCGTCAACCTTGGCATCAATAAACCAAGGCCGTTTGCGTGGGTCATAGTCCGTTTTATGTTGACGACTGCTACGCAGGGTAAAGTCCGCATCGTAATAATCAAAGCGTCTGACGCGCTTTTCACCCTCACCATAGACCCTGATAGTCACCCAGCGATCTTCG
>JASBUF010000074.1 GCA_030148085.1 Methylophaga sp.
CAGCATTATGCAATGTCGGTTGGGGTCCGAAGTGACCTGCCCCAGTTGCTCTCCATTTACAACAAGGCCATTGCCGAGACGCATGAAGAAGAGCGGCAGCGGATCCTCAACAACTGGCTGTCACTGGAATTTGACTACAAGCTCGATATGACGCAGGTTTGGCAGGTGCTCGCAGTCCTTGCGTTACTGACTTCCCTGTTTTTATATCACTATTTCACCGTCAGACGGGCCAACCGGGAGTTACGGCAGGCCAACCGGCAACTGGAACATGTTTCGCAACGGGATCATCTGACCGGGATGCCCAACCGCCTCTTTCTGCAGCAGGCTTTTGAGGCAGAACTGCAACGTTACCATCGCTATGGGCATGGTTTCTCTCTGTTGATGATGGATATTGATCATTTCAAACGCATTAACGATGCATTTGGTCATGTGGTCGGTGACGAGATTCTGAAAACCATGGCGAATCTGCTGCTGGAAAACGTGCGTGGCATCGACATAGCTGGTCGCTGGGGGGGCGAGGAGTTTTTGATCCTGTGTCCTGAAACAGATTTGCAGGGTGCCTGGAACCTGGCTGAACAGCTGCGTAAGCTGATTGGCCAGACCGAGTTCGGGCTTGATAACATGAACATCACAGCCAGTTTCGGTGTTACCGATTTTCGGGATGATGAAATGATTGAAGACTGTATCAAACGGGCAGACCAGGCACTCTATCGCGCCAAACACAGCGGCCGTGATCAGACCATCAGTTATTAAGTCAGATGAAACGACTGTTTTTTGCTTTATGGCCCGATGATAAGACACGCGCTGAGATTGATGCGCTCAATCAGTCGATAGCGCAGCCGGGACGTAAACTGGTGCCGGAAAACCTGCATATCACTCTGGTGTTTCTGGGCAATGTCGATGATGCTATCGCTGAAGCCATCCAGTGCGATGCTGCGATGATTAAGGGTAGTCCGATCTCACTGCAATTCGATGAACTCGACTATTGGAAACGGCCACGAGTCTTGTGTCTGACCTGTCATCGGCAGCCCAAGAATTTATACTCACTGGTTAACGCTCTGACCCGCATGGTTGAGGCTTATCCAATAAGGCTGGATAAACGCCATTACCGCGCCCATATTACGCTGGCACGCAAAGCCCGGCAGCGCCCTTTAAAACAGTTTGAGCCCATCAGGGTTGTTGCTGAGCATTTTGCCCTGGTGCAGTCGATTTCGACACAGCAGGGCGTTAGATATGAAGTTCTTGAGACCTGGCCACTACTGGCCTGATTAAGCCTGGTGCTTCAAAATCGCCGGCTCGGCTTCCCAGGTCGGCGAGGTGCTGAACCAATAGTCCCGTTTCACCCCCAGAAGTCTATACAGGCCTTCCGGCAGGTCTTTCTTGATAGTGTTGATATCCGGTTGTACATAGGCGTAGCTCATGACGCCATGAATATAGTGATAGACCAGTCGTGCCTGTTGTTCCATATCGCCGCTGCGTTCCAGATAGCCGCCGGCATCCAGGGCTTTAATTAATGCTAGGTTGTAGGTAATAGCGGTCTGAGAGAGGTTTTTCAGTGCTTCCAGTACTTTCTCATCATCGGTACCGATTTGTGCACCGGCATTGAAAAAGGGGCAACCGCGAACGGTGTTATCGCTGAGTTTGGAGCGGAACAGGAACTGAATCAGGTTTTCCAGTTGTTCCAGTGGGCTGTTAACCGGGGAGAAGATGTTGTCGAGATCTTTTTTGATGACCTGCCAGTAAAAGGCGGTGGCTTCACAGAACAGGCTGGCTTTGGATTCAAAGTGGTGATAAAACGCGCCTTTGGTGACGCCGGCCTGTTTACATATCTCATTGACGCCGACCACGCTGTAATTGCTTTGCCAGATCAGCGCCAGTGCTGTT
>JASBUF010000079.1 GCA_030148085.1 Methylophaga sp.
GCAATCAAGACATGGGAACCTGATGTTCTTCACGGACTCCCGATGAGTCCACCTGCTGAACCCCTGTTCAGCCGAATTCTATTTCTTCGCCGGGCGCCGCATCGACCTCGTTGGAGGGAGCGACGCATTGTTTAGGTCTTCGTGGTAAAAAGTCGGTATACTGACCTCATTTTACGCACGGACCAACGTTCGAATATAACAGCCTATCGCCATCTCAGCAACTTCAAAATTTCCCGAATTTATGCAAGGCCATCAAGCGCAATCGCAAAAAGTCCAATTCATCGAAATCACCACGCATCAGGCGGGGCAGCGTATCGACAATTTTCTGCTCAGTCTGGAAAAAGGCGTGCCCAAAAGCCGGATCTACCGGGCGCTGCGCAAAGGTGAAGTCCGTGTCAACAAAGGTCGCATCAAACAAACCTATAAATTGCAGGCTGGTGATGTGGTGCGTGTCCCCCCGTTACGGGTGGCCGAAAACACAACACCGACACAGGTGAATGAGTCGCTTAAGCAGGAACTGCTGAACGCCATTATTTTTGAAGATGAGGCCATGTTGGTTCTCAACAAACCAGCTGGACTCGCCGTGCATGCTGGCAGTCAGATTCAACTTGGCATTATAGAAGCTCTGCGTATCATTAAACAGGACTTACCATTCCTGGAGTTGGTACACCGTTTGGATCGTGATACCTCCGGCTGTCTGCTACTGGCCAAGAGCCGTGACAGTCTGCTGCATCTACAGCAACAAATGCTCACTGACGGTATCGATAAACGTTACCTGACCCTGCTCAAAGGTACTATGAGCAGCAAAGAACAACTCGTTGAGCAGCCACTGCAGAAAAATACCCTGTCATCCGGCGAACGCATGGTACGTGTCGATCCGGAAGGTAAAAAATCCAAGACCTTATTTATCCAACAGCAATCCTCGGATATCGCTCAACTGACAGAGGTCAAATTGTTTACAGGCCGTACGCACCAGATTCGGGTGCATGCAGCCTGGACGGGGCATCCGGTAGCTGGTGATGATAAATACGGTGACCGCGAGTTTAATAAAACCATAAAGAATTTCGGTCTGAAACGCTTATTTCTGCATGCCTGGCGCTTAACCATTGTGCACCCGCTAAGCGGTGAGACCTTAGCGCTGGAAGCACCACTACCGGCCTCGCTGAACGACGTTATTCAAAAACTGCCACACTCATGAAGCAATACCAACTCATTGTGTTTGACTGGGATGGCACCTTAATGGACTCCACCGGTCACATCGTCAGTTGTATGCGTCAGGCCATCAACAAGCTGGAATTAGCACCACTTGCAGATGAGACCATCAGCCATATTATCGGACTGGGTCTGCATGAAGCCGTACAAACCCTCTACCCCGCTGGCAACGCAGCGCTCTGGTCCAGCCTGGCTGATTGCTACCGCCAGACCTGGCTCAGCAGTCCGGAAGAAACCCCACTTTTTGATAATGCCCGTGACTTACTCAACAGCTTAGCCGAGCAGGATATTCTGCTTGGCGTGGCGACAGGTAAAAGTCGCCGTGGTCTGGACAAGGTGCTGAAAGCCACCGGCTTGGGTGACATGTTCGTGGCTACCCGTTGCGCCGACGAATGTCATTCCAAGCCACACCCGCAAATGCTGATGGAACTGATGGACTACACCGGCACTACAGCTAGTGAGACCATCATGGTCGGTGATACCGAATTTGACCTGCTAATGGCGAAAAATGCCGGCGCCCATGGGCTGGGCATCACCCACGGCGCTCATGATGAAGCCAAGCTTGCGGCCTGTGAGCCGCAGGCCATCGTGCATGACCTCTTTCAGGTGCAGCACTGGTTGACTCATTCCGCCAACAAGTTTTGATATGATGTAATCTTTTTTCTATTCAGGGCTGAATACCATGGCGACATTTGGCGACTTCCCGCCGGAAAGCGGTAGTAATAATGCACAATCCCAGTCGAATGACTCACAGTGGGAACGTAATCTGTTAAAAGACCTCGCCTTTGCCGCTATTAAAGAACAACGTGCCAAACGTCGTTGGGGCCTGGTATTCAAGCTGTTTATCCTGCTCTACCTGGTTGCCTTTCTGATGCTGGCCTACTCACCGGGCAAACTGAGCACCGCAAGCGAGGCCCATACCGCTTTGGTCGATATTAGTGGTGTGATTGCAGCCGACGCCGATGCCAATGCTGATGCCCTGATTACCGGTATCCGTGACGCCTTTGAGAGTAAAACGGCCAAAGGCCTGATTTTGCGTCTCAATACCCCCGGTGGCAGCCCTGTTCAGTCCGGGCTGGTCAATGACGAGATTCACCGGCTGCGTGCTCAGCGCCCGGACTTTCCGGTCTATGCTGTGGTGCAGGATGTATGTGCTTCCGGTGGTTACTACATCGCTGTTGCCGCTGATGAAATTTATGCTGACAAGGCCAGCATCGTCGGCTCAATCGGTGTTCGTATGGACAGTTTTGGTCTCACCGGTCTGATTGATAAACTTGGCGTCGAACGCCGCTCTCTGACTGCTGGTGAAAATAAGGCCTTCCTTGATCCGTTCCTGCCGATGAAAGACAAAGACATCGAACACGCCCAGCACATGCTCGATACCATTCACCAGCAGTTTATTACGGTGGTCAAAGAAGGTCGTGGCGATCGTTTAAAAGATGATAAACAATTGTTTTCTGGTTTATTCTGGTCTGGTGAGCAAGCCATAGAACTTGGTCTTATCGACGGCCTGGCCGGCAGCGGTAAGGTAGCCAGAGAACTCATTGGTGCCGAAGACATTATCGATTACACCCCGCGTCCTAACTATTTGGATCAATTTGCTGGAAAACTGGGCGCATCCATTGCTACTCTTGTGACCGGGAAAACTAATTGGAGCCTGCAATGAGCCAGCCAGCGTTGACCGAGGCAGAAATCAAGGAAAGAGAAGAACGGTTTCGCTACACAGACAGAACTCACCCCCTAATTCAGGTTCTGTTCAAACTGAAGTTACCCGAAAACCTGCCTGTGGGGCCAGAACAATGAGTCTGACACCACAAGCTTTGGTCAATAAATCGCTGGAACTCGTCTCGCCGCCCAGTACCTTCATACAACTGAATGAACTGATTCAGGATCCGAACAGCGCCATTGATGACATCAGCGCAGTCATCAATACTGACCCCGCTTTAGCCACCCGGCTGCTACGTATTGTGAACAGCCCGTTTTATGGCTTCCCGTCACAGATCAACACCATTTCCCGCGCCATCACCATCGTAGGAACTCGGGAGTTAACCCACCTGGTACTGGCTACCTCTGTTATGAATGCATTCAGAGGCATCCCCTCTACACTGATTGATCTGGATGAATTCTGGCGTCACAGTTTTGCCAGCGCCATCACCGCTAAGTTGCTGGCGGAAGAATGCGGCCAGAGTGCCAGCGAGCGTTTTTTTATTGCTGGTTTACTGCATAATATTGGCAGTCTGGTGCTTTATCAGTCTATGCCTGAACTGGCGGGCGAAGCGATTCGCAGCGCCGAGTTTGGTCACGAAGTGCTGTTCAAAGCAGAACAGCGTGTTATCGGGTTTGACCATGCCGAAGTCGGCTATGCCCTGGCCAGAGCCTGGCATCTGCCGCACTCTCTGCAAGAAGTCACCCGCTATCATCACCGCCCTGCTGAGGCCGAAGACTTTCCGCTGGACGTCGCCATCGTCCATGTGGCTGACGTTCTGGTCTCTGCTGTGCCATTTGGCCATAGCGGTGATAACCATGTGCCGCCACTGGATCCGGCAGCCTGGGAATTACTGGGACTCAATGAGTTACAAATTCCTTTTCTGTTACAACAGGTGAACGAACAAATCGGCCGCCTGAGTTCTGCGATGCTGACGTAGGACGATTCTTAACGTTAACGATGAAATAAATATTAAGAGGCTAATAATGAGAACGGTTCTCCTCGGTGCCCCAGGCTCCGGTAAAGGCACCCAAGGTGTCGTGTTATCCAACAAATTCAATATCCCTCAGATCTCAACCGGTGATCTGCTGCGTGCCGCTGTCAAAGCAGGCACTGAACTGGGCAAGAAAGCGAAAAGCGCGATGGATGCCGGCGCGCTGGTTTCGGACGATATCGTTATCGGTCTGATCCGTGAACGTCTTTCAGAAGATGACGCTCAGAATGGTTATATTCTGGACGGTTTCCCACGCAATATTCCTCAGGCAGAAGCGCTCGATGCGATGCTGGAGCAACTGGGTCAGCCTCTGCAAGGTGTGGTTTTGCTGGATGTGCCGTTTGAAGAACTGATGCAACGTCTGACTGGCCGTCGTACCTGTAAGGACTGCGGTGCCATCTACAATATCTACCTGTCCCCACCGAAAAACGAAGGTCACTGTGATCGTTGCGGCGGCGAATTATTCCAGCGTGAAGACGATAACGAAGAAACCATCGGTAACCGTCTGAAAGTCTATGAAGATCAGACCGCGCCACTGATCGGTTTTTACCAAAACCAAAACAAACTGCACAGCATCGCCGGTACCGGTGATATCGACGACATCACCAACAAAGTTGGTGCGGTATTCGACAAAATCTAAGTTCACTTAAAAACCGGCCCTGTCTTTTCAGGGCCGGCATTATTCTGTAATGGCCACTATTCTCGCCATCGGCATCGCCACTATCGATATCATCAATCATGTCAGCCAGTTCCCGGCTGAAGATGATGAAGTTCGTGCCATTTCACAATTCATTACCCGCGGTGGCAATGCCACCAACACACTGGTCGTATTAAGCCAGCTCGGTCATCGTTGTCACTGGAGTGGCGTATTAATTGATGAACCAGACAGTCTGGTGGTGAAGAAAGACCTTGACCAACACCAGATAGACTATTCTTCTTGTCTGCGCCTGAACACAGGCAAAATGCCAACCTCTTACATTACCCTGAATGAGGCCAATGCCAGTCGCACCATCGTGCACCACCGCGACTGTCCTGAACTGCCCTTTGCCCACTTCAAGCACCTCGATATCGCTACTTTTGACTGGATTCATTTCGAAGGTCGTAATGTTGAAGAGCTGGAGAAAATGCTGCATTGGCTGCGCCAGCATCATCCCGATATCCCCTGCTCGCTGGAGGTCGAAAAACAACGCACCGGCATTGAAGCCCTGTTTCATCTGGTCGATGTGCTGATGTTCTCTCGTCCTTATGCCAAATCGCAGGGGTTTGAAAATGCGGCAGATTTTCTACAAGCCCAGACAGCCCCCGGCCTGATGAGCTGTACTTGGGGAGAACAAGGTGCCTGGCTGCACAACGGCAAAGAGATCATTCACAGCCCGGCATTTCCCCCTGAGAGGGTGGTCGATACCTTAGGCGCCGGTGATACCTTTAATGCCGGCCTGATTTCAGCCCTGGTTAATAAAGATTCTCCTGAGCAGGCATTGCATTCCGCCTGTCAGCTTGCCGGACAAAAATGTGGGCAATTCGGTTTTGACAATTTAAGCAGCTAACAATGACTAAGATTTATCTGTGCGAAACGAACGAGATTGAGGAATACCAGACCAAGGGGTTTACCATCGAGATTGGAGATGACTCGTTGGACTTCTTTCTGCTCAAACTGGATGGGCAAATCCGCGCTTTTCTCAACTTCTGCCCACACTTGGGCATTCCGCTGAACTGGCAGCCGGATGAGTTTATGTCACTGGAAGGCACCCATATCCAATGCTCGACCCATGGTGCTTTATTTCAACTGGAAGATGGCTACTGCTTTTCCGGCCCTTGTCGCGGTGAAAGCCTGACCCCGCTAAACCTAGAAATCGAAGAGGATAATAAAGTCTACTTGGTCTCCACCGAAGACGCAGATAAACAGTCCGATACCGCCTGACGCAACAATTTGATGGCTTCAGCACGGCCATGAAGCTCATGTAATGAGCACACCTCAGCCATCTCACGTTGCTGCAGGATCAGCATCACCAGTAACTGTTGCTGGCTCTGCGTTAACTGTCTGAATGACTCACTACTGAAAGTCATTGTCAGCCATTGCCACAAGGCGAACTGACTTGATTCCAGTGCCCGTTGCTTGTGGGCAAAGCTTTCTACCTGTCTCTGATCTTCAGCCGCTGTTTTTATTTGTGGCGTAGGAAGTGCCTGAGCGAGACTTAAGACCAGCTCCGCAGAAAGCTGTTTTAACTGCGCCAGGAGTAAAAAAGGCCAGGCCTGAGCAAATTGCTGTTGCCCACTTAACAGCATCTCTTCACCAGCTTCAGAGACCGGCTTAAACATCATCACGGCGATACTGCCAGTCACCTCGTCCCGGTGTTGACCTAGACGTAAAGGTGTATAGCCACTTTTTAGCCAAAAGTGGTTTACGGCCGTTTCCATCGCAAAGCTGGTGCCCAACAGATCATAATGGCCTTGCGCCTGTTGCCAGAGTTTATCCAGCAATAGCTGCCCCAGTCCCTGCCGCTGCAAGGCGGGATGTACAGCAATACGAATCACCCGCTGGTAACGGTACTGTCCGGCTTGCGGCAAACCGGCATGACTCAATAAAGACTGGGGTAATAGCTGCCCTTTAAGGCGACGCTGGCCATCGAAGATTTGCTGTGCCAATTCATCATCAATAGGCGCTTCATCCACCAGCCAGGCACTGGCGACGACATGACCCTCGTACCGCAAAACAGCGACAGCAACATCATCATGATCGAGTAGCATTTGCAGATCCGATGGCCGGGTTCGGTAGTGCGCCAACACCATCAACCCAAACATTTCTCTCAGCTCATTTTCATCAGCGGTCAGTGATACTTGTGACATCACTTCAAACTGAATCTTATCCGTCGTAACAACGCCCAAGACCTCATCAGAGCATGGCTCGGCATTCAGCAATAAAGCATCAAAACTGAACTGTTCCAGCTTATCGTCTACCGCCCAACGCACAGGTTGAGTCAACGACAGGCTGCGCCAGTCCGGTGTCAGTCTGTCCAGGGTCGCTTTGAAACGGATGGCAAAGCCGCGCCCAGTGCCTTCATAACCATGCAAGGTGGTGGCAAAGACCATGCGTGAATAGGCTTGAAGCATCTGCTCAAGCAGCTGTGCCGGTATCGCAGCCGCCTCGTCGACGATCAATAAGTCGGCTTTGGGTAGTTGAGCCAATAAGGCATCAGTAGCAACAAATTGAATACTGGTCTGCTGCCAAGTGATGGCAAAGGCTGACTGCTCTGCCCCCTCCAACCCTGCTTTGGCATGTTTAAACAGAGTTTCACAATTTCTAATGCTCGGCGCAGTCACCAGGATCTGTTTTTTGCCCTGTTTGAGTAATTCGGCTGCGGCCATACCCAGCAAGGAGGATTTTCCCCGCCCTCGATCAGCATGGATCACCAAAGGCCGGCGACGATGTCCTTTGACGACATGTAACACAGCCTTAATGGCCTCAAGCTGCTCATCCGTTGCTTTAATAGGATTAGGTGTTTGCGTTGAAGGAAAAGTGAGCTCAACAGTCTGCTGCTGACGTTGCTCAATAAACTGCACTGCAGAAGAACTATGAGCAAGTTGCAGAAAACGTTCTAACCAAAGAGTGGAGGCCGGCTTAGCAGGCAATAGCAGTAACAGGTAACCACCAGCTTGTAGACTGCCAATAAGACTGCCGAAGGCATTAGCAGAAAACGTGCTCTGTGCATCAAAGATAATCAGCTGATTATCGCGGCCGAGTTGCTGTAGAGCCTGTTTACTGCTGAGCGCAACCTCAGGCCGATCAGCATCGTCTGATAGCCAGCAACGCTGAATCTCGTTAGCCTGCTGGTATGCATGTTGCGCCTGCTCAATCAGCCAGTCGTGCTCACCTTGCAGAATCAAACACTGACGTTGCGGCAGGCTCATGGTTTTAATAATGCGGTGGCGGGGGTTCGTCGCTCTGACGCATCATTTGGGTCTGATGCATGCTCTCAATCTGTGCTTTCAAGCCAGCAATCAGGGTTTCTAGGCGGTCGATCTGTTTCTGCTGATTGGTGACGACCTCATTCAGCTCGTCCAGCAGACTGTCCTGAAAAGCCAGACGCGTTTGCAGATCAACGATATCGTCATTCATCAGATATCTCCGTCATAAGACAGGGCTGGCCCCAACCAGCGTTCGGCCGTGACCATATCCCAGCCTTTACGCTGCGCATAGTCTTCGACCTGATCCTGATCAATTTTGCCGAGGCCAAAGTAACGCGAGTCGGGATGTGCAAAGTAGAAACCACTGACCGCGGCGGTTGGTAGCATCGCAAAGGATTCGGTAATGGTCATACCGGCATGGGTTTCAGGATCAATCAGCTCCCACAGCAGCCCTTTTTCAGTGTGATCGGGACAGGCCGGATAGCCAGGTGCTGGGCGGATCCCCTGATATTTTTCATCAATCAGCGCTTCGTTATCAAGGCTCTCATCGCTGGCATAGCCCCAGAACTCCTTACGCACCCGTTCATGCATACGCTCGGCAAAGGCTTCCGCCAGACGATCGGCCAAGGCTTTCAGCATGATGCTGTGGTAGTCGTCGTGATCTTGTTCAAAGCGCTCAACATGTTCATCAATACCGATACCCGCCGTGACCGCAAAGGCACCGATATAGTCATTGACGCCAGTACCTTTAGGCGCCACAAAATCCGCCAATGCCGCATTGGGACGACCTGGCGGACGCTCTGTTTGCTGACGCAGGCTGTGCAAAGTCATCAGCAGTTCAGTGCGCGCATCATCTTTGTAAACTTCAATATCGTCGTCATTGACGCTGTTGGCTGGGAAAAGACCAATCACCGCTTTCGCCTTCAGCCACTTTTCATCAACGATTTGCTTGAGCATCTTTTGCGCATCATGGAACAAATGCGTGGCGTGTTCGCCGACGATCTCGTCTTCCAGAATGCGCGGAAATTTACCCGCCAGTTCCCATGACTGGAAGAACGGCGTCCAATCGATACGATCGACCAGTTCGTCCAGTGGATAGTCATCAAACACTTCCAGACCCAGCTTGGCCGGTTTGGTCGGCTGATAAGCCTGCCAATCAATCTTGGTTTTATTAGCGCGAGCTTCAGCAATCGGCAACTGACGACGTGAGCTCTTACGACCGCCATGACGCGCGCGTTTTTCTTCGTAATCCTGTTTAACTTCGGCAACAAAGCCATCACGTGAATCTTTGCTGACCAGCTTCTGTGCCACACCCACCGCACGTGAGGCATCTTTCACATAGATCGTGCAACCATCGTAATTCGGTTCAATTTTGACGGCGGTATGGATCAATGAGGTGGTCGCGCCGCCAATCATCAATGGAATTTCAAAACCGAGACGCTTCATTTCCTTGGCGACATGCACCATTTCATCAAGCGACGGCGTGATCAGGCCGGACAGGCCGATGATATCGACATTTTCTTTGCGGGCGGTGTCGAGAATGGTCTGTGCCGGTACCATCACGCCCAGATCGATGACTTCGAAGTTATTACACTGCAAGACAACACCGACGATGTTTTTGCCAATGTCATGTACATCGCCTTTGACCGTAGCCATCAGGATCTTGCCATTGTTCTTAGTGGTATCTCCCTCTTCCTTCGCCGCTTCAATAAACGGCATCAGATAAGCCACGGCTTTTTTCATCACGCGGGCAGATTTAACCACCTGCGGCAGGAACATCTTACCCTCGCCGAACAGGTCACCGACGACATTCATGCCGTCCATCAATGGACCTTCGATCACTTCCAGCGGTTTTGCAAATCTCTGTCTGGCTTCTTCGGTATCGTCTTCAACGTAGTCCGCAATACCTTTAACTAGTGCATGTTCCAACCTCTTGGCCACCGGCAACTCGCGCCAGGCCAGATCTTCCTGTTTGGTAGGGCCAGAGCCGCCTTCACCTTTGTATTTTTCGGCAATCTCCAGCAGTCGGTCAGTCGCATCGTCACGGCGGTTCTGAATCACGTCTTCTACGCGCTCACGCAGCTCTTCCGGCAGATCGTCATAAATCGCCAGCTGACCTGCATTGACGATACCCATGTCCATGCCCGCCTTGATAGCGTGATAGAGGAATACGGCATGGATTGCTTCTCGCACCGGATTATTACCACGGAAAGAGAACGACACGTTGGACACACCACCGCTGATCATCGCGTGCGGCAGGCTTTGTTTGATATCACGGGTGGCTTCAATAAAGTCCATCGCGTAATTATTATGCTCTTCAATACCGGTCGCGACCGCGAAGATATTCGGGTCGAAAATGATATCTTCCGGTGGGAAGTGGACTTTTTCCGTCAGCACTTCGTAGCTACGGGTACAGATTTCACGCTTACGCTCACGGGTGTCAGCCTGGCCCACTTCATCAAACGCCATCACAATCACGGCGGCACCGTAACGTCGCACCAGCTTGGCCTGCTCGATAAACTTCTCTTCGCCTTCTTTCAAGCTGATCGAGTTAACGATGCCCTTACCCTGAATGCATTTCAGACCGGCCTCGATGACTTCCCATTTGGAAGAGTCGATCATCACCGGCACACGGCTGATATCCGGTTCCGCTGCCAACAGATTAAGGAAGGTCACCATCGCCTCTTGCGAGTCGAGCATGCCCTCGTCCATATTGATATCGATGATCTGCGCGCCGTTTTCGACCTGCTGCCGCGCGACTTCCAGCGCCGTGTCGTAGTCGCCCTCTTTGATCAGCTTGGCAAATCGAGCAGAACCGGTGACATTGGTACGTTCACCAACATTCACAAACAGACTGTCTTCGGTGATATTCAGGGGTTCCAGACCACTCAGTCGGCAGTGGTGCAGGTTTTCTTTTGGTTTACGCGGCTTGATATCGGCTACCGCTTCGGCAATCGCCTTAATATGTGCAGGCGTCGTACCACAGCAACCGCCAACAATATTCAAAAAGCCGGACTCAGCCCACTCCTTGATATGCACCGCCATGGTTTCCGGCGATTCATCGTATTCACCGAATTCATTCGGCAGGCCCGCATTAGGGTGTGCACTGACGAAGGTGGTGGTGACATTGGACAGCTCTTCGACGTATTGACGCAGTTGTTCTGCACCCAACGCACAGTTCAGACCAATACTGATCGGTTGAATATGTGACAGCGAGTTCCAGAAGGCTTCAGCGGTTTGACCCGACAGGGTACGACCACTGGCGTCAGTAATGGTACCGGAGATCATCACCGGCAGATGAATAGCATGGTCCTCGCAGAATTTATCGATAGCAAACAAGGCCGCCTTGGCATTCAACGTATCGAATACCGTTTCGACCATAAGCAGATCGGCGCCACCATCAACCAGACCACGGATAGCTTCCGTATAAGACACCACCAGCTCATCAAAGGTGACGTTACGAAAGCCCGGGTTATTGACGTCAGGCGAGATACTCGCGGTGCGGTTGGTAGGGCCCAACACGCCGGTCACAAAACGCGGTTTATCCGGATTTTTAGCGGTAAATTCAGCGGCGACTTCTTTGGCGAGTGCTGCCGATACCTTATTCAGCTCATAGACCAGATCTTCCATCTGGTAATCTGCCATCGCAATCGAAGTACCGTTAAAAGTATTGGTTTCGACAATATCAGCACCGGCTTCGAAATAGGCGCGGTGGATATCGCGGATAATGCCGGGCTGGGTCAGCGATAACAGATCATTATTGCCTTTGACATCACAGGGGTGATTTTCAAAGCGCTCACCACGAAAGTCCTTTTCTTCCAGCTTATAGCTTTGAATTAAGGTCCCCATCCCGCCATCCAGGATCAGGATTTTTTCATCAAGCAGGGTACGGAGCTGGTGATAGACGGTCATGAATTCGGCAAACCAATTTAGAGTCGGAAAAACAGCGAATTATAACAGATAAAATGAAGACAACTGCCGCGCACTGCCCTGTCAAACCAAAGCGGATTTCACTCCAGTCGAATGCTCAGACCTTGAACAAGGACAGTCTGCTCTGTAGTGTGCCCGCAGCCTCATCCAGCTTGTTGCCAACCAGCCTCAGTTGCTGCGCCCCTTTTGATGTCTGCTGTACCAGTTCAAAGACCTGTGTCAGGTTATGGCTGACATCCTCACACACCGCGCTTTGTTCTTCGGTGGCGGAAGCAATCTCCATCGTCATTTCCGTGACTTCTTCAATGGCCTGACTGATATCATCCAATTCCACTTCTGCCTGTTGAGCCAGCGCCACGGTCTCCACCACATCCTGACTACTCAGCTGCATGGCCTTCAAGACTTCCTGATTAGCTTGTTGCAAGCTATCGAGCTTGTCGTGAATCGCAACAGTAGCCTGCCGTGTTTGGCTCACTAACGCTCTTATTTCCTCAGCCATACCGGCAAAACCGCTCTCTCTGCTCCCGCTAAGTTCCGCTTGCTTCTCAGCATTCATCGCAAGCGTATCGGCCTGCTGCGTAATGCTTTCGATAACGGAAAGTGTCTCGGCGATACTCTGGCTATTTTTTCCGAGTTCGAGCAAAGCAGCTTCTGATTGTTCAACCGAGTTCCGGACACTGTTGATGGAAGCCACCTTCTTCTGAGCCAGTCCGGCCCCGGCTGCTGCTGCGTCATTGACCAGTTGGACCAGTTGTGATGTCCGTTCGGCATTGACGGCTATTTGCTGGGCCGATGCCGCCATCTCCGTCACGGCGGCGACCATGTCCTCAATCAGGCTTTCCTGATTCAGCATCTGCATGCTGGTTTCTACACTGATCTGACGCCCTTCGGCTGACAGCGAGCTGACTTCGCCCGCTACCGGTAACAACTGCTTAACCAGATTACGTAAGTTTTCGATAAAGGTATTAAGCAGGCCTGACAATTTGCCGGTTTCATCACGGTAGGTGATATTAAGGCGACGGGTCAGATCCCCCTCGCCTTCGGCAATCGAGGCGACTAAATCCGTCATTTCCTTCAATGGACGAATGCTCTTACGGGCAACCAGCCAGATTGTCGCCACACCGAGTACGGCCAGCACTAATCCCAACAAGGTCGTGGTGGTAATAAAGCGCTGCTGTGCCTTATCCAGAAACTGCTCCTGCACCGCGATATCTGCCATCACAATCTCTTCCGGTACTTCCAGATAAGCCACCCAGTGTTGGTTGTGGCCTGGCAGTTGAAACGGCTTGAGTACAATAAATTGCCCGTTTGCATTCAAAATCCGCGTGTTGCCGCTGGCGGCTGCCTGCCTGAGATTGTCGCTTATTGAAGGTTCCAGCGCGCTCAGGTTCTGACCGATTAAATCGGGGCGTTGGCTATGTCCGGAAATGACCCCTCTGGGACTGACCAGTAAGGTCCGACCATGACCGTCATATAGCCCGTTAGCCACCTCGCTGATAACGGACTGCAGGAAACTGGCCGAAATATCCACCCCACTGATACCGATAAAGTTACCATCCTGCTTGATAGGAGCCACCAGACTGGTCAGCAAAACTTGCTGACCATCGACGGGGTACAGATAAGGGTCGATGACACAGCTTTTTCCGCTTTCTTTAGAGCACAGGTAATATTCACCGACCCTGACATCATTCTCATCGCGTCTGGTATCTTCTAGACCTTCCAGTAGCGCTACCGTGAAACCACGCTCATTTCTGGTGACATAAGGCATGAACCTTCCCATAGCATCACTGCCACGAGCCTGTTTCGACAGGAGATCGGCCCCATCAAGAGCATCAGGTTCAAACGCAACATAAGCCCCCAGATCATCAGTATTCTCTACCAGCGTTTGCTCCAGCATAGCGAGGGTCAATGCCCGCTTATTCTCATTGTTTCCTGCTTGAATCACCGCTTGTATTGCGGCTGCGTTGGCGTGCACAGTTTGCATCGCAGAGACCAGCGGCATAGATAATTCAACTGAAGTATCTCTGGCCAGCACCCGCAAGTACTCTTCAACCTGGCTCCGAGTCACATCATAGCTATGGCTTGAAAGCGATTGTTTGATCTTGTCAAATTGCCAGACTCCAACGAGAGCCGCCATCAATACAACGCTAAGCAGGCTTAGGCCAGCCCAAATGCTAAAACGCTGTTGTATGGAAAAGTGCATCGTATACTCCCAAAAAGCTTGCTATCTCATGTCACAAGAGGCTGCCGCTTGAAATAACAGGTGCGAAACTGCGACCAACCTCGTGAAGATCATGTTCATTAACACGAAGCGCTTAGATGGGAAGACCACCAAAAGGTTGCCCTTCCCATAATCAAGTTATCGTTTATGCACAGTCACTGGCAGGCCAACATGACATCGCACAATCTCGTCTATTATGCCAGCACCACATCACTGACATTCTTTTGCCTCTACAGAGCTATGGACTATCTCCGCCTCTTCCCCGGGCTAGCTTTAGACCTTAAACAAGGACAGTCTGTTTTGAAGTCCACTGGCAGCCTGATCCAAATCATTTCCGACCCGACTCAATTGCTGAGCCCCTTCAGTTGTCTGCTGAACCAGGTGGGAAATCTGAGACAGATTCTTGCTGACTTCCTCACAGACTGCACTTTGCTGCTCCGTTGCTGATGCGGTCTGTAGCGTCATTTCTGTGACCTCTTCAACAGCCTTGCTGATTTCACTTAACACCGCTTCTGCCTGCTGAGCTAGCTTCACGGTTTCTGCTACCTGCTGCCCACTCAGTTGCATGGCCGTTGAGACTTCCAGATTCCCTTGATGCAAGGTATTGAGCTTGTTATGAATATCGATCGTCGCATCCTGGGTGCGACTTGCAAGGGCTCTTACCTCATCAGCCACAACAGCAAAGCCTCGGCCTTTTTCACCGGCACGGGCAGCCTCAATGGCGGCGTTGAGTGCCAGCAGATTGGTTTGCTCTGCTATTCCCTGAATCACTGATAAAATTTCAGCGATCCCATCGCTGTTCTTTTCCAACTCTAATAACGCCACCTCTGATTGTCTGACAGAGTGACTGACTTTATTGATGGAAATGGCGGTTTTCTGCACTAAGCCAGCTCCCGAAGCGGCGGCATCATTCGCCTCCTGAACAAAATGTGAGGTTCGCTCAGCATTACCCGCTATTTGCTGTGCTGATGCTGCCATTTCAGTGACTGCAGAGACCATGCCTTCAATTAGTTGCTGTTGCTCGAGCATTTGCGCGCTGGTTTCTTCACTAATCCGAAGCCCTTCCGCTGACAAGGAGCTGACATGACTGCCAACGGGAAGTAATTGCAAGATAAGCGTACGTAACTTATCAATGAAGGTATTCAGAAAACCTGACAGCTTGCCGGTTTCATCGCGGTTGGAAATGCTCAACTTACGAGTGAGATCGCCTTCGCCCTCGGCAATAGAGGCGACCAGTTCGGTCATTTCAGTCAGTGGGCGCGTACTGTTTCGGGCTACGAACCAGACTGTCACTACCCCCAGCACGGCCAGTAAAAATCCGAGTAATGTTGTTGTTGTAATAAAACGCTTTTGCGCACTATCAAGGAACTGTTCTTGCTCTGCCACCGTTGCCATCACGATCGCTTCCGGCACCTCCAGATAAGTCACCCAGCGCTGTTTGCTTCCGGGGAGTTGGAAGGGTTGAAGAACAATAAATTGACCATTTGAGCTGAGCACCTGAGTTTCACCGCTAGATGCAGCCTCCTTGATATTTTCATGTATCGAGACATCAAGCACCGCCAGGTTCTGACCAATCAAATCAGGATGTTTACTGTGACCGGAAATGATGCCTCTTGGACTCACCAGAAGTGTTTGTCCCTCTCCGTTATAGAGTCCATCAGCGACATCACTGATCACTGACTGCAAGAAACTAGCGGTGATATCCACACCACTGATACCCATAAACTTGCCATTACGCATCACTGGTGCCACCAGACTGGTAAGCAAGGTCTCTTGACCATCAATCGGATATAAATAGGGATCGATCACACAACTGGTTTTGATGTCTTTGGAGCAGAGGTAATATTCGCCAGCCCTGATACCGTTATCATCACGGGTGGCATCCTCAAGCCCTTCCAGCGGCTCTACGACAAACCCTGAATCTACTCTTACTACATAGGGTAGAAAGCGTCCCGAATCATCGCTGCCTTTTGATTGTCTGAACAGATAATCGTCACCATCAAAGGCATTGGGCTCAAACGCCACGTAGGTACCGAGAAAATCCGGATTGTCCAGCAGGGTTTGTTCCAGCACTCCGAGCGCCAGAGCCCGCTTATCCACATCCGCCGCTGAAACAGTGATAGCCTGCATAGCAGACGCAGTTGCTTGAGCTGTCTGCAAAGCCTTTTCGAGCGGCATCGATAACGCTGCAGACGTATCATTGGCCAGCACATGAAGATATTCTTCCACCTGAGTATAGGTCACGTCGAAGCTGTGACTAGCGAGGGACTGCTTGATTTTGTCGAACTGCCAGACGCCAATAAGCGCGGTGACCAAGACTACGCTGAGCAAGCTTAAACCTGCCCAGATACTGAAGCGTTGCTGAATGGTAAAGTGCATCCTTAACTCCCAAGAGGCTTGTAATCCTATCCTCACCCACTGACGCTGATAGTCAGAAACAGGTGAAACACCAGATGCTAAACATGCCCAGACCGCCCCCACGACCCATCATTGTTTAGCTGTACCCCTTGTCCGCTGGCGGATGCTGATGAAGCTGTAATGAATGCATTAGCCATGCGGGATATCACTTTAGATTGTGACAGTGCGCCAATCTGCCACACTTTGTTTTGTAGCGCAATCAAGATTTTTTTGAAAAAAACTGCCTTGGTGTGACACAAACAACTCAATAAAGGCGCATACCGACTTTTTTAATGTCGTCGCCCTCGACTTCCTTTACCACCCAGTGAATCCCATGCCAGTCAACATCATCACCTACCACCGGATGGCCGCCTACACGACGGGCAATAAACTCCCCCAAAGTCAGGTGTTGCTGACGACCACTCACCGTCAGACCATAGGCTTTGGCTACCTCTTCCAGTGGCGCATCGCCGTTCAGCACAAACGCACCGAAAAACGCCTGCTGCGCTTTTGCCAGCTTGGTTTCGCCGCTGAAGATTTGATTGAGCTGCTCCAGATCTTCTTCGCGGCTTATCACGCACAATACATCACCAATCTTGAGCCGGGTATTACCCTTTGGGTGTAGCATGACTCGTCCGCGGAACAGACCTGAAATCAGCGCACCGGAAGGAAATTGCAGCAATTGGATGGGTTGATCATCCAGGCTCGGGTTTTCCACCGTGTAAACAAATATCTCGTAGTCTTGCTCTGGCAGAATACCCAAAGCCCCACGTTGTCTCGGACTGACACCCACAGGAACCTGGATCTGCATCAGCCGGGCCATCGGTGACAGGGTACCGCCCTGTATCAGCAGGGACAGCAACACCACAGCAAAGGCAACGTTGAAATACAGCGTCGCATTTTCGACACCACCAATAACCGGGAAGATCGCCAATACAATTGGCACCGCACCACGCAAGCCCACCCACGATATAAACCCAAGCTCGCGTTTACGGAATTTGAAAAATGGTCTCAACGTAATCAATACGGCCAATGGTCTTGCTACAAAAATTAACGCCAGTGCAATAAGGAGAGATGGCAAGGCATAATGCAGTACTTGATGTGGCGTCACCAGCAAGCCCAAGACCAGGAACAGTCCAATCTGACTGAGCCAGGCAAGCCCATCATGAACTGGCAAAATATGCTGCAAATGTCGGCCTGGCTGGTTACCGATGAGCAGACCGCAGAGGTAAATCGCCAGAAATCCACTGCCGCCAATGACACTAGCCAGACCAAAGGTGGAAAAGCCCATCGCCAGGGCCAGTAAGGAATACAAGGCAGGTGCCAGTTCAACCTTGTTCAGCAGTTTGCTCGTCAGCCAGCCACCACCCAGCCCGACCGCAATGCCCAGACCAAATTGCTGCACAAAGAAGATGACTGAATCCCACGGCGTCTGAAACTCACCGACCAATAGTTCAATCAACATCAGAGTCAAGAAAATCGCCATCGGATCATTGGTTCCGGACTCAATTTCCAGAGTCGCACCAACCCGTTCGTTGATATTGATGCCCTGCCCGCGCAGCATGGAAAAGACCGCCGCGGCATCTGTCGACCCTACAATCGCGCCAATCAGCAGGCCTTCGAGCAGGCTTAATTCAAAAATCCAGGTGGCGATCAGTCCCACAATACCACTGGTGACAAAGACACCCAGAGTTGCTAGCGACAAGGCCGGTTTAAAGCCAACGCGAAAAGTTTTTAGACGTGTTCTCAGGCCGCCATCGAGCAGAATCATCGCCAAAGCCAAATGACCGATAATGAAAGCCTGCGAGTAGTTATCAAACTGAATACCGAGCAGTCCATCTTCACCGGCCAACATGCCAAGGACGAGGAAAATAATCAGTATCGGTAAGCCAAATAGCGACGATAAGCGGCTGGCCAGAATACTTAAAGCGATCAGAAAACCGCTAAGCAGAAATAAGGTATTTATAGAATCCATTGTTCTTTCTTCTGGCGTTTCCAGACGTTCACTGCGTCGGCTGAACGATGATTAATAGGCGGGGTCTATCGATGTTGAGCCAAAGCCGAATTCACCTTCCTCTTCCAGCGTAATAAAGGGCAGTAAGCGACCAACGTCAAACTTGGCGGTAAAACGGTAATGCAGGCTGTCCTGTTTGCCCGACAACAACTGGCTAATCAGACGGGCACTGCCCAACAGATCCGGGCTGGCACTCACAGTAAATTCTGCAGAACCATAAGCAGGCACTTCCGGTAAATCGGGTTCAGCGCCACTCAAGATTCGTTGGTCATCGATCTCGACGGAATAACTCATACCGTATATCGGTAGCGCTACCCGGTTTGGGTTCACAACCCGCAGGCCAATCAGGAATGTGAGCGAGGCTGCCTGAGACTGAGGAGCCAGGCTGAATGACGTGATGGAGACCTGCGGTTTTTCATAGCTATCCATCAGGCTGGCACAGCCTGTGAGTACTAAGAAGAAGGTGAAAAACGCTGCTTTTAAATACTGTTGCATGCTAAAGCCTCAAGTTCAGAATAACTCCAGTTTAAAGGAGCTGTTCTGAACTGTCGCTGAAGCTTTTCAGAAAATTACATATTGACGGCTTTAGCTGACGCTAATTGCTGAACC
Source organism: Methylophaga sp. (assembly GCA_030148085.1). Classification (GTDB taxonomy): domain Bacteria; phylum Pseudomonadota; class Gammaproteobacteria; order Nitrosococcales; family Methylophagaceae; genus Methylophaga. The sequence goes on from JASBUF010000079.1 coordinate 18,989, forward strand.
AGCCAGTCAGAGCTACTTACTTGAGATGGTTAGGGCGAAAAAAGCGCTGCACTTTCCATGCGGAAAATACAGCGCCCAGTTTAAATCAGGATAAGTAAGAGATTGTTAAACGAGTTATTGACCTCGTTCTTCCAGAACCTGTTCATCACCCATTTGGTGCGCTGGGTGAGGCGCATTTTCTGACTCTTTAGCAGCCTCCAGATTCTCTTTGGCTTCTTCACTCAACTGTTCTTTTTTATCAGTGTCAGACTCTACTTGTGCCCCCATTTCATGGGCTGGATGTTTGCTACCTTCATGCGCTTCTTCATGATGGTCAGCCAACGCAGTCGTCATCGAAAACAGCAGTGCTACAAATGTTGTTAGTAAACCTTGCTTTAACATGGTTACCTCCTTTTCAAGTAGCGTGAATGTTGTGAAAAGAAGCTGATTAAACACTAGGTGTTCATCAGCACTACCGACACCGTAACGAACCTGACCACGTAGATCAAACCCGCCGAAAAACAATAAAAATAATTATTAAACAATTAGTTACTTTATTATTTCACAATTATTCAGGAATATCCTGAGCAAATTTAAGAGTGTCTTCCTTCTACGACAAGGTTCACTTGCTGAGGTTCATCCTGAACAATGGCAATCGCTCGATTGATGCCATTCAGTAAGGCCTTAATCGCTGCCGTCGTAATATTCTTGTCTTGCCCGACACCAAACACTGGCGCAGCATCGCCCACTTTGACTTCGACATAACTGACCGCGGCCGCATCTGAACCGGCGCTCATACCATGCTCATGGTAATCCGCCACCGTCACGGCCTCTCCGAGATGCTCACTTAAGGCTTTGGCTGCAGCATCTAATGGGCCGTTACCGTGACCGCCCAGTTCGATACGCTGTTCGTTATGCTGCACCACCATTTGGGTCACCACATCGCTGGTTTCGGCATCAATAACGTGACTGCTCATATAGCGATATGGCGCATCAACCTGCAAATAGGACTGCTCAAACAAGCTGACAATGCTCGCCGTGTCGACTTCTTTACTGGTCTCATCACTGACTTTCTGCACAATGCGGCTGAACTCAATCTGCAAGCGACGTGGTAATTCAAAGCCAGTCGCATTCTGCAACAGGAAGCTGACGCCACCTTTACCCGACTGACTGTTCACACGCACCACGGCATCGTAGCTGCGGTTCAAATCAGCAGGATCGATCGGCAAATACGGAATCTGCCAAAAATCATCCGCTTGCTGTGCCGCAAACCCTTTTTTAATCGCATCCTGATGTGAGCCGGAAAATGCGGTAAACACCAACTCACCGGCATATGGGTGACGCGGATGCACCGGCAACTGTGTGGTTTCCTCGTACATCTGACGGATTTGATCGATTCGGCTGAAATCCAAGTTCGGGTTGATGCCTTGTGAATACAAGTTCAACGCCAAGGTCACTAAATCGACATTACCGGTACGTTCTCCGTTGCCAAACAAGCAGCCTTCGACACGGTCAGCACCGGCCATCACCGCGAGTTCTGCCGCAGCGACTGCGGTGCCACGATCATTATGCGGATGCACACTGAGGATGATGCTGTCCCGGTTATTCAGGTTACGATGCATCCACTCAATCTGATCGGCATAGGTGTTTGGTGTGGACATTTCTACCGTAGCCGGCAAGTTGAGAATCATCTTGTTCTCAGGTGTGGGTTGCCAGACAGCCGAGACGGCATCACAGACTTCTTTGGCAAACTCCACTTCACTACTGGAAAATACTTCCGGCGAGTACTGATAGACCCATTCCGTTTCCGGCTGTTTGGCCGTCATCTCTTTGACCCAACGGGTACCACGTTCGGCGATCGCTTTCACACCGGCCTTATCAGTGCGATAAACCACTTCACGAAACGTCGGTGAAATCGGGTTATACATATGAAGAATGGCACGACGCGCACCTTTCAACGACTCCACAGTGCGCGCAATCAAATCTTCACGCGCCTGAGTCAACACCTCAATGGTGACATCATCAGGAATACGGTTTTCCTCAATCAACCGACGCACCACGGTAAAGTCGGTGTCAGAGGCAGAAGGGAAACCGACTTCGATTTCCTTAAAGCCAATGCGTACCAACTCATCGAAATAACGCAATTTGGTCTCGACTGACATTGGGTCGATAAGAGCCTGATTACCATCACGCAGATCGGTACTCATCCAAATCGGGGCTTTATTCAGCACGGCATTGGGCCATTGACGATCGGTCAATTTTATCGGCTCAAAGCGGCGATATTTCTGCTCTGGATGGGTAATCATGGTCGGCTCCTGACAATCTCATAATTTGGTTAGCTGAAAACCTTGGCACTGAACTGACCTTTTCAACCCGGTTAGGTAGAAACCTACGAATGTCGACCATCACTTGTGATGATGTGGGAGCACTCGTGTCAGCGGAAGCTTGTGGCTATCGCGCTGCCAGTCTCAGCTATGGGAAATAGTATAGAGCGTTGAGCACAGAATTAAATTGCGAAGATGACCTTAAATTCGATTTAAACAGCATTAAATTGCTTAAATATACATTTAAGTGAAATAATATTTCACATCAGCTTGCTGGAGACTAAATTCATGTCTGAACAGATTGATCGCTATGACCAGATGATTCTGGATATTCTCCAGCATCAGGGGCGCATTACCAATCAGGAACTGGCTGAAGCCATTAAGCTCTCCCCCTCACCGTGCCTGAGACGCGTGCGACAGATGGAAGAGGATGGATTAATTGAAGGCTATGTCGCCCTACTTAATGCCAAAAAGCTGGGTCTCACGTTAATGGCCTTTATCGGCATCAGTATGGACCGGCATACCCCAGAGCGCTTTGAAACCTTGGAATCGACACTAGCCGAATACCCGGAAGTGCTGGAATGCCACCTGATCACCGGACAGGATGCGGATTATTTGTTAAAAGTCATCGTCCGCGATATGGATGCTTACCAGCAGTTTTTGCTGAATAAACTGACGCGAATTGAGGGTGTCTCAGGCGTGCACACTTCGTTTGTGATGAAGTCAGCAATCAACACCACCGCCATTCCGGTTACGTAATAGCTATTTTTTTGCCACGTAGCTGCTGCCACAAACCGGCGACAAACAAGAGTAATGCCAGCCACACCAGAATAAAGGTAACCAGTCTCTCCTTTGGGAAGTGTTCATTAAGGACATAGACCCCAATCAGAAACTGAATGGTCGGGTTGATATACATAATAAAACCGACGATAGACAGATTGATTCGGCGCGTCGCCATCGCAAACAATACCAGTGGTAATGCCGTCAAAAAACCTGAGCAGATAAGCAAGATCGTTGTTGATTTATCTAGCCCAAAGCCCATATCCGCTTGCTGGGTCAGGCTTTGCCATGCCACAAAACCCAATGCGAACGGTAATAACCATAAGGTTTCGATAGTCAGACCATTGAGTCCGTCAACTGGGTGAACCTTACGTACCAGACCATAAAAAGCAAAGGCAAAGGCCAACACCACGCCCACCCATGGTAGAGATCCAAAACTCCAAAGCTCCCACAACACGGCCATGGCTGCCAGCACACCCGCCCAGGCTTGTAGAGGGTGCAACGACTCCTTCAGAATCAAACGCCCCATCAGTAAACTGACGACCGGCATGATGAAATAGCCCAGACTGGTTTCCAAGACGCGGTGCTGCCCAACTGCCCAGATGTAAACCAGCCAGTTAATGCCAATCAGCACCGATGAAACACCCAGCCAGATCCGCGTGGTTTTTTGTTGCAAAGCCATACGCAGTAGTCGCCCACGTCCCAAAATCAGGGCTAAAGAAAACGTCGCCACTAGTGACCAGATGATTCGATGCGATAGTACCTCCACCGCTGATACGTGGTTCAGGTAGCTGAAAAACAGGGGAAAGATTCCCCAGATGGAATAGGCCAGAACGGCCAGAGTCAGACCTTGCATAACGCTCCTTAATCAGACGCGTAGTGTATCAATTATCAGGTGCTGAATCGCTTGAAATCCCGTTCCATTGATAGTGTTTTAGTCGTATCTTCTCACCTTCAAAAACAACGCCCTCCTGCTCCAGCCTTCTGCGCTGCATTTGATAGGCATCACTTCCCACCGGGAACGAAATCTGCCCCTTCGCATTAATCACCCGATGCCACGGCAAACTAGTGCCGTGTGGTAATTGTTTAAGTGTGTGGCCAACATAACGGGCATAGCCCGGATACCCACAAAGTTTGGCAATTTGACCATAAGCAGTGACCTTTCCCTGCGGGATCGACGCCAATACCTGCCAGATCATCTCATTTAACTCAACATTCAATTTACAGTCCCAATAGCAGATGCAACGCGAGCGCGATAAAAACCAAACCCGCCGCTCTGTTTAAGCCTTTCTGTAGAGTTTCTGATTCATTGAGCCATGCCGACAGTCTGGCTGCAAGCAGTGCCATCGTGCCAAAGACGGTTATTGTAGCCATAGCAAAAATTGCCCCTAACAGAACAATATACAGGCTGACCGACTCAGTACCGGATGGCACAAACTGTGGCAAAAAAGCGAGAAAAAACAGACTCACTTTAGGGTTAGTGACATTCATAATAATGCCGCGACGATACGACCACAAAAACCCTACATGCTGTTCAGAAGAACCGGTTTTTATCACTGTCGCCGTAAATGCCTGCCAGGCTAGATAAAGCAGATAAGCTGCGCCGATCACTTTCAGCGTGGCGAATGCCCAGGTTGAGGTTTGTAATACCACGGCAACGCCCAGCGCCACAGCAGTGGTATGCACCAGCAAACCAGTACATAAGCCCAATACCACAGCAAACCCGGCTCTCCAACCACGTAATACGGAGTGCGTAATCACGAAAATATTGTCCGGACCAGGTGCTATCGCTAGAAGCACTGAGGCAATCCAAAAGGTAATGAGCATCACGTTATCCATTGTCGTTCACTATTCAAATCCATGTTCAAACTTAAAAATATGCTGCATGATAGAACGCAATACGTCTAAGACCATGATAAATGACATCATCGCTCTCCCTCACCGTTGGTCAACACAGCCGGGCAGGACGCAAGGCGGTAAATCAAGATCGTTGCGGTGTATTTATTCCAGATGGACTCGAGCTGACCACCAAAGGCATTGTGGCTGCCATAGCCGATGGTATAAGCAGCAGTGACGTTAGTCAGGAAGCCAGTAGCACCGCTATTTCCAGCTTTATTGAAGACTACTATGCCACCCCCGACTCATGGTCTGTGGTTACCTCGGCGGAGCGGGTGTTACAGTCGATAAATTCCTGGCTGTATGGCCTCAGCCGCAACAGCCCCTATCGTTTTGAGCCAGAAAAAGGCTATATCTGCACTTTTAGCGGCCTTATTTTTAAAGGCAATATGGCGCATGTGTTTCATGCTGGTGATAGCCGTATCTACCGTGTTAATCAGAAGGCGCTGGAACAGCTCACCCAGGATCACCGTCAACAGGATGCAGAACTTGGCGAGTACCTGACCCGGGCTATAGGACTGGAACAACAGCTGCGTACGGATACACAGAAACTCACCATTGAGCCCGGTGATCTGTTTTTACTGGCCACTGATGGTGTGTATGACTTTATCAACCATCAACAACTGTTGGATGCCCTGAAAGCACACCCCGATGATCTGCACCGTGCAGCAGAAGTGCTGGTAGAACAAGCCTTAGAAGCAGGCAGTGAAGACAACCTGACCTTACAGATCATTCGTGTTGAAACGATTCCAGCGGCAGGTCAGCATCAGTTACAGACTCAATCAGTACAATTACCACTACCACCGGAACTCACGCCCGGCTTGAACTTTGACGGCTATGAAATTGTGCGGGAGCTCTATGCCAGCAGCCGTAGCCATGTGTTTCTGGCTGTCGATACGGAAACAGACACACTGGTCGCACTCAAAACCCTGTCCACGGAATTGGAAGACAGCCCAGAGGCTATAGAACGTTTTTTGATGGAAGACTGGATCGCCAAGCGTCTTGATCATGTGAACTGTCTCAAGGCCCATCAAACTCAACGCCGTCCCAACTATCTCTACAGCGTCAGCGAATATGTCGATGGTCAGACCTTAACCCAATGGATGCATGACAACCCTGAACCTAACCTCGATGAAGTGCGTCGTATCATCGAGCAGGTTGGCGCCGGCCTTCAGGCCATGCACCGCAAGGAAATGATTCATCAGGATATTCGCCCCGATAACATCATGCTCGATAAAACTGGTACGGTGAAAATTATTGATTTCGGCTCTACCCGCATTGCCGGTCTGGCCGAACTTGGCGCTGAAAGTGAACTGATCCTCGGCACCGCCCAATTCACCGCACCGGAATATTTCCTCGGTTATGCCGGCACCGCCCAGTCCGATATTTTTTCTTTGGGCGTACTGACCTATCACCTGCTTTCTCACTCGCTGCCCTTTGGTAGTAAAGTGTCACAAGCCTATAGCGTTGCCGCACAACGAAAACTCAATTATCAGTCATTGATTGGTGAAGATCGCACAGTCCCGTTTTGGGTCGATGACACTATCAGAAAAGCCGTGCATATTCAGCCTCATCGCCGTTATCTGGAAGTGGCTGAGTTTCTGTATGACCTTAGCCACCCCAATAAAGCCTTCGTTAATAAGGCCCGACCACCATTAATAGAGCGTGATCCGGTTTTATTCTGGAAGTGTGTCTCATTGGGCTTGGTGTTAATACTGATCTATCAAAATCTTCTGTCTGAGCTTAGCTGACTTGCCAAATTACTCATCCTCCAACAATAGTGGTTTGACACACTTCGTCTCAGCTAAGCGCCAAGTTGAGTAAATCACTCGTTTTAGTTGTCCACATCAACAAGCAACGACGAATGGAGTCATTCTATGCCGAGTAGCTTATTTTTTCGCCAGGCCACTTTTGTCATAGCCAGCATTTTCATTTTGACAGTACTTTTCAATAGTCGCGCGCCTGCAGAACCAAAAGCCAATAATCTAGCCAGTCTGCTAACCATTAAAGAATGGAATGTGCCATGGAAAGATAGCCGCCCCCGCGATCCCTATGTGGCACCCGATGGTATCGTCTGGTTTGTCGGTCAGGTCGGCAATTATGTCGCCAAGCTGAACCCTGAAACAGGTGAAATGAAAAAATTTGATATTCCCGGCGCTGGGCCACATACCGTGGTCGTTAGTGAAGACGGAACGCCTTGGTATGCAGGGAATAAGGACAAGCATATCGGCCAGGTGAATCCTGAAACCGGTCAAGTAACCCTGTTTCTGATGCCGGAAGGCATCAAAGACCCACACACCATGGACTGGACCTCCGACGGCCAGCTCTGGTTTACCGCGCAGTGGTCGAATATCGTCGGCAAACTGAACACCGATACCGGCAAAGTCGAAAAAGTCGCGTTGCCCGATCGGAATATGCGGCCCTATGGCTTGATAGTCGGCCCGGATGAGAGACCCTGGATAGCCTTTATGGGCACGAATGCGATTGGCACGATTAATCCGCACACGATGGCCTTGGAGATTATTCATACCCCCGGTGAAGACAGCCTGATTCGACGTATCGATATGACCTCAGACGGGCGGATATGGTGGGGTGATAACTCAATGGGGCATATTGGTGTCTACGACCCAAACGGTAAAACCATGAAACAGTGGCCGACACCGGGCGGTGAAGCAGCCGGAATTTATGCGCTTACCGTCGATGATAGGGATAGGCTGTGGTATGTCGAAACAGGCCTACAACCGAATCGCTTTATCGGCTTCGATACCCGCACCGAGCAGTTTATTTCTATCAATGAGGTCCCCTCCGGCGGCATTAGCATTCGCCATATGGTGTTTGATAAAAAAAGCCGTGCTATCTGGTTTGCGACAGATGCCAATACGGTAGGTCGAGCCACGGTACCTGAGTAGCCACTCACTGTCGCTTAGCGCAGAATCATGCCCAGTCAGAACAAAAAGTGATGAAATTTTCCCTACCGCTAAATTTTTTTATTATCTTCTCTATAGCATGTGAAAAGCAGAGTTCAGCGGTCAGATATTAACGGCGCCGACACGGTCAAACACATCTACAGCAGAGTGATTTGCTCGGATAAGTCTAATCCGGCTAAGACATTTATTTCATTGCTTGAAAATAATGCCCCAACACCAGTAGGCAACAGCTTTAAAGAGAGGGTTTCAACAGGAGGGACTTGCCATATTAACACTATTTTTTGACTTGTGAAGTGGCCTCTATAAGCTAAGATTTCCTCCCACTCACAATCCAATTTTTAGCCCTTTGCAAGCTCAGTTTCTTTGATCATAATCAAATCAGGCCAACTTCTAATCGACAAGAGGACTTCTTGCATATGATTAAACGACCCGCCGCCGGCAGACGCCTGTTCATCCTCGACACTAACGTGCTGATGCATGATCCCACTGCCCTCTTCCGCTTTGATGAACATGATGTGTATCTGCCTATGGTGGTACTGGAAGAACTGGATCGCGGTAAAAAAGGCTTATCGGAAGTGTCTCGCAATGTCCGTCAGGTCAGTCGTTTTCTAGATGAGTTGCTGCTACAGGCAGAAGACAGTGACGCCATCAGTACTGGCATTCCCTTACCCAGCGTCAACAACAGCAGTGACCTGCACCATGCAACGGGCCGCCTGTTTTTTCAGACCACGCAAATGCAGCGTGAAATCCCCAAGGAATTGCCCAGCCATCAGGGTGATAACGCCATTCTGAGTGTGGCCATTGCTTTACAACAGACCATCACCGATGCCACTGTGATTCTGGTTTCCAAAGACATCAACCTGCGGATTAAGGCCACGGTTTTGGGCCTCTGCGCCGAAGACTACTACAACGATAAAGTGCTCGATGATGTCGATTTGCTGTATCGCGGTTCAGCAGAATTGGCCGCCGATTTCTGGGATGACCTCAACCGTCTGGAATCATGGACAGAAGATGGTCAAACCTTCTATGAAGTCGAAGGTGAGGTTGTTAAAGACTGGTATCCCAACCAACTTATCTACTCACCGGGAGAACACAACAATATTGAAGCCGTAGTCAGATCGGTGACCGAAAATAACGCCGACATCCAGTTGATTCATGACTATCGCCGTGAAAACCATGCGGTCTGGGGTATTACCGCCAGAAACCGTGAGCAGAACTTTGCGCTGAACCTGCTGATGGATCCAGATATCGATTTTGTCACCCTGCTCGGTCAGGCCGGTACCGGTAAAACCCTACTGACGCTGGCTGCTGCCTTGACCCAAACGGTGGAGCACAAACGCTACAGCGAAATTATCATGACCCGCGTCACCGTGCCGGTGGGTGAAGATATCGGTTTCCTGCCGGGTACCGAAGAAGAAAAAATGACCCCGTGGATGGGCGCATTGATGGATAACCTCGAAGTACTCAATAAAACCGAGGGTGGTGAATGGGGGCGTCAGGCCACCAATGATTTGCTGCAACGCTGGATCAAAATCCGCTCGTTGAACTTTATGCGCGGCCGTACCTTCCTCAACCGTTTTATCATCATCGATGAAGCACAAAACCTGACCTCGAAACAGATGAAAACCCTGATCACCCGCGCAGGTCCGGGCACCAAGATTGTCTGCCTGGGTAATATCGCGCAGATTGATACACCGTACCTGAGTGAAACCACATCCGGCCTGACCTATGTGGTCGATCATTTCAAATACTGGCAGCACAGCGGCCATATAACCCTGATGCGTGGTGAACGTTCACGACTGGCTGACTTTGCATCAGAACATCTGTAAAAAAGGAGTTTTAACTGGATAAATCAGGCACTTTTGCCTGTATAGGTGGCAATCGTGCCGGAACATGATATAAAGGGAATCACTGGCTGGAGCGTCCCACCTCCATAGCCAAGAACTATAACTATATAAAAATATGGACGGGCACAATGCATTATGCTGGTTCCGACAGGCGAGAGTTTTTTCGTATCAATGACACGGTCGTTGTTGATTACAAAGTGATAGGAAGTGAGAGTGTTCCCCTTGTTGCACGTCGTATAGCGCAATCGACGGATGACGATGAGAGCACTGAAAAGGCGCAACTGCGTGCTATTCAAAACGCATTCAGTCATATCGTCGATCAAATCAATCATCATGACCGCGAAATCGCTCGAGCGCTTCGCATGCTTGATGAAAAGATCAATCTGGTCGCGCAGAGTGTTCAGCGCTACAACAACCCAGTTGACCCCGATGATTTAACCGATGCCAACCTCAGTGGGGGTGGTATCGCCTTCATGGTAGATAGCCCGGTAGAAATACGTGGCCACGTTGAATTACACATGCAGCTTCTCCCCACAGCCAATACCATTCACGCGCTTGCTACAGTCATTTCCTGCGAACGACTAATGGGAGCTTCACCGGAAAAACCTTTCCACTTGCGTATGGCCTTTACCCATATGGATGATCAGGATCGTAATCTGCTGGTAAAACATACTCTCAACCGTCAGGCTGAGATGTTACGCGGTGGTATGGCGAGTGAGGGCATGAGCCTACGTGAGTTTTAACGCTTTTTAGGGGAATTAGCCCTACATTTCACGATTACACGGCCAGTTGTCTATACTGGCCGTCTTGTTTTATCAGATGCCCCGCTTTGCCATGGCTTTACCGATTCTCTACAGTTTCCGTCGTTGTCCCTACGCTATGCGTGCCCGCTTAGCCATTGCCAGCAGTAAAATCCCGTGCGAACTACGTGAAGTGGTACTGAAAGATAAACCCGCTCAGTTGATTTCACTTTCTGCCAAGGCCACCGTGCCGGTGTTACACACCACTGACGGTGAGGTTATCGATGAAAGTATCGATATCGCCTACTGGGCCTTACAACAGAACGACCCGCAGCAATGGTTGCTGTCTTTGTCGATGCAGCAGCAGGATCAGCTACGCGAATTAATTGAACTCAATGACGGCGAATTTAAATATTTTCTCGACCGTTATAAGTACGCTGATCGCTATCCGGAACATGATGAACAGTATTATCGTGAACAGGGTGAGAAAACGCTCACCAAGCTGGAAACATTACTTGCTCAGAATGGCTGTTTGTTAACAACGCAATGGACACTGGCTGATATCGCTTTGCTGCCGTTTATCCGTCAGTTCGCTTTTGTCGACAAAGCTTGGTTTCACAGCGCGCCCTACCCGCATGTGCGTCGCTGGCTGAATGACTTTCTGGATAGTGCGCTGTTTAAGCAGATCATGCCGAAGTTTGCCCAATGGCATGAGGGTGATGCGCCGGTAAGGTTTCCTTAAGGGCAGCGCGCTCTCGCTTCTGAGCTGGACAAGTCGTAATACTGATAACGGCAAATCATGGTCTGCTCATCAGCGGCTTCCACATCCATGCTTTTTTGTAGGCGCTGCCACAAACTGATGCGATCGGAATTATCCAGCAGATCTTCTTGATGATTCCGATTGTTCATCCATAAGCCCTTGCCGTTAAAGCTATAGACTGGCCATAAATCATCGCGCTCGCTGGCTGGCAGTATCAAGGTATTGAGATTATCCAGAACCAGTGGTGTCGACTTCGGCGTCTCGTAGTAACTGACTACCATATGCGCCTGATTAATCGTCAGCGCTTTCACATAAGTCAGCCGCAACTTGTCTTCCTGCATACCCATTTCAGTCAAAGTGAAAAACTTGGCGATGGAAAAATCCTCACAATCACCGCCACCACTGACAATGGTCTGCAAAGGCGTTGCCCAATAATCTTGCTGTTTCCAGTGTTTAATATCATCGACAAACACCAGTTGATTCACGAAATCATTGGCGGCTTTCATGCGCTGGGCATCTGACCAGTCTTGGCCTTTATCAATCAATGCATGCCAGGAGGCCACGCGGGCTTCAATTTCCGGGCTGATCCCTGAGTCTTTTTTCGGCGATGAAGAACAACCGACCATCAACACCAGCAAAGCGATAACGGCTAACTGTTTCATGGCGTAACCTCCAGACACAAAAACTCAGCAGACGATTGCCCCACGACTAGTTCCGGCACGATACCCAAACACGGTGCGGTAATGTGCTGTTTCAGCGTGGCGATAATCTCAGCCGACTCATTCTGCTGATCCAAGTGGTTTGCCACCCAGCCAACCAGTTTCAGGCCACGCTGCTGAATGGCTTCGACGCTTAATAAGGCATGGTTAATACAGCCAAGTTTAATGGCCACCACCAGTACCACCGGCAAATTCAAATCTACTGCCAGATCAGCCATCGTTTTTTCATCATTGAGCGGTACAAGCCAGCCTCCCGCCCCTTCCACGACCACCGCATCGGCCTGTTTCGCGATAGCCTCAAACTGTTGTTTGATGACTGACACGGAAATAGTAACGTTCGCTTGCTCCGCTGCAATATGAGGAGCAATGGCTGGTTCAAACGCAAATGGGTTCACTGTAGCGTAAGGCAACTCAACATCACTCTGCGCAACCATTGCCAGAGCATCTTCATTCTTCAATTGCCCGTCAATCCACTCACAACCACTGGCAATCGGTTTCATTCCAGCCGTTTTCAGTCCCTGTTTTTGTAGAACAGCCATGAGACCAGTCGAAATTCGGGTTTTGCCGACTTCAGTATCTGTCCCGGTGACAAAAATATACGGAGGAATCATCGGCGTTTTATCTCACTGAGTGGAATATGCACACTGCCATCGGCTTCAGGTTTTTGAGTGGCTTGAGGCAGTTTCCAACCATGACCAAACACGACTTCGTAACTGGCCGGTATCAGCCCATCTTGCCTGAATTGCTCATAAGCAGACACGACCTTACTCATTAAAGTTTTGCCTGTCAGACCGCGGCGACGCCCTTCATTCACATTATGTGCACCGAGAATTTTCAGATCGCGCATCATCGCCATCGGCGTCGGATAAGTCAGGGTATACGGTTCCACATCCAGCACACAATCAGCCAGCCCACTCGCCATCATCGCGTCACCGACATCGTGGATATCAAAAAAGACATTGACGTGGGGATAGTCATCGACCTGTGCCCATGCCTGACGCAGTTCAGTCAAGGTATCCGGCCCCAGCGAGGTGAACATCAACAAGCCTTCAGGTTTCAGCACACGATGAATTTCGCGGAAACTGCTTTTCGGGTCGCACCACTGTAAGGACAAATTCGCAAACACCAAGTCGACACTGTTATCAGCCAGCGGGATTGACTCTGCGTCACCGGCAATGGCCTGCAGATGATTCTGGCCGGGTAACCAGCGTTTTAAACCCAAGTCCTGTCGGTAGCGCTTTTTTGCCTGCTGTAACATCCCGGCAGCGATATCCATCGCCAGTAATTGAGCCTGCGGATAACGCTGCTGTAACAAGGCTAGATTTCTGCCGGTTCCAGCACCTAAATCCAGAATGGTTTTGGGTGTCATAGTCGTTAAAGACAAACGTTCCAATAACTCATCGGCGGTTTGTCGCTGCAACACCGCCACATCATCGTATTGCGACGCGGCGGCGGCAAAGGACTGCGCCATTTTGGCTTTGTCAGGACGATAATCAACCATGGATAAACTGTTCTACTAATTGCTGACACTGTTGGGGTTGGGCAATAAACGGCGCATGGCCGCCACCGTCAATCAAACTCACCTTAAGCTCTGGATTCAACTTCACTGCGTACTCAGACAAAGAAGCTGGAATCAGGGTGTCCCGGTTGCCCAGAATTAACTGCACCGGACAATGAAGCTCTGACAACGCCTCTCGCATATCCCAATGAAGCAAGCAATCCAGTCCCGCATGTAAGGCAGCAGGGTCCGGTGTGTGTTGCGTTGCCAATTGCTGGCTCAATTCCCGAATAGTCGTCCGGCTTTGTTCTGCGCCCTTGGCTTGTAACATCAAAAACCGTTGCAAGGTCTGTTGCTGATCGACATCAAGATTGGCGGCAAAACTTTCAAACACACTTGCTTCCATCGCACAAGGCCAGTCAGTCTTTTGTACAAATAACGGGGTTGCCGCCATCAAACTGAGTTTATTCACTCTCTGTGGATAGCGCTGAGCAAAGGCCAGACCGATTAGACCACCTAATGACCACCCGAGCCACACAGCCTGTTCCGGGGTGTTTTCCGCAAGTTCAAGCAATAACTTTTCAAGCTCAAGCGCGCCATCCTGCCAGTCGCTATGACCATGTCCTGGCAGATCAACCAAATACAGGGTGAAGTGCTCTGCCAAACCATCCGCCAATTGGTGCCAGACACCGCTATGCATGCTCCAGCCATGCAGCATCACCAGATCAGGCCCTTTGCCGCGCCGTTCAATGTGCATGACATTGCTCCAAGGCATCCAGTAAGGTATTTACCTGTTGTTCTGTATGCGCCGCCGAGAGAGTAATGCGCAGTCGCGCGGTATTGTTGGGCACCGTCGGTGGTCGTATCACGCCGACCAGAATGCCTTGCTCTTCAAGCTTTTTACCAATGGCCAAGGCTTGTTTGTCATCACCGATGACAACTGGCTGGATTGGGGTTTGCGAGGGCATTAAATCCAGTCCTAGTTGTTCCGCACCTTGGCGGAACTGCTGAATCAAGGCCTGTAATTTTTCCCGGCGCCAATCTTCCTCTTCAACCAGTTTCAGGCTGGCTATTGTGGCTGCGGCAATCGCCGGAGGCTGCGCCGTGGTGTAGACATAACTGCGCGCCTGCTGAATTAAGGTTTCAATCACCGTTTCATCTGCTGCGACAAAGGCACCACCGGTGCCGAAGGCTTTACCCAATGTGCCCACCAGTATCGGTGCTTCATTAGCCTCAATACCAAAGTGCGATACGGTGCCGCGCCCGCCTTTGCCAATTGTGCCAAAACCATGGGCATCATCCACCAGCACGGCGGCTCGGTGTTGTTCGGCCAAAGCCATAATCTCGGGTAATGGCGCAATATCGCCATCCATGCTGAACACACCATCTACTGCGATAAGTTTATGTTTCGCCGTCGCTGCCGTGTGCAGACGTTTATGTAAGCGCGCCATATCGGCATGCGGGAATCGATACTGTTCTGCTTCCGTCAGACGGCCGCCATCGAGCAAAGAAGCATGATTGAGTTTGTCCTGCACAATGGCATCGCCACGAGTCAGCAGACCATCAATCACACCGAGATTGGCCATATAGCCAGTAGAAAACAGTAAGACACGGGGCTGACCGGTAAACTCGGCTAAAGCTACTTCCAAGGCTTGGTGATAATAGCTATGGCCGGTCAACAGGTGTGCGGCACCACTGCCCACCCCTTCCTTATCAATCGCCTGTTTGAAGGCCTGTTTGATATCAGGGTGGGCGGCGAGACCGAGATAGTCGTTGCTGCAAAATGAGAGCATGGGTTTGCCATCAACTGTGATGGAAACACCCTGCTCGCCCAGACGTATCCGGGCTTGGCGGTAACGACCCGCCGCTTTACGTTCGGATAAAGCGGCGTTTAATTTATCATGCCAAGGGAGTTGAGACACTCGTGGAAATCAGGCCGCCGAACACTGTTTATCTTCGGATTTTTCTTCACCGACCCAAGGGTTAATGCCTAGACGTTTGAACAGTTGCTGGTCGTGATTCGCATCCGGGTTATCGGTAGTCAGCAGTTTATCGCCATAGAAAATCGAGTTGGCACCGACCAGGAAACACATCGCCTGCATCTCATCACTCATGTTTTCACGACCGGCTGACAGGCGCACGAATGATTTTGGCATCATGATACGCGCCACAGCGATAGTGCGAACAAACTCCAATGAGTCGAGGTTATCGATACCGTTCAGTGGTGTGCCTTCAACCTGAACCAACAGATTGATTGGTACGCTCTGTGGTTGGGTCGGTAAGTTGGCCAGACTGATCAGCAGACCTGCACGGTCTTTACGGCTTTCGCCCATACCGACAATACCGCCACTGCAGACATTGATACCGGCATCACGAACGTGACCTAACGTATTCAGACGATCTTCATAGGTACGGGTGGTGATGATGTCACCATAGAATTCTGGCGAGGTATCGAGGTTGTGGTTGTAGTAATCCAGACCGGCTTCTTTCAGACGTTTGGCCTGATGCTCTTCCAGCATGCCCAACGTCACACAGGTTTCCAGGCCCAGGCTTTTCACACCTTCAACCATGGCAGCAACACGCTCGACATCACGGTCTTTCAGGTTACGCCAGGCTGCGCCCATGCAGAAACGGCTGGCACCAGCGTCTTTGGCCTCATTGGCAGACTTCATCACCTGTTCCAGCGGCATCAAAGGTTCGGCTTTGACCGCAGAAGGATGGTGAGCACTTTGTGGGCAGTAGCCGCAGTCTTCGGCGCAGCCACCGGTTTTAATGCTGAGCAGGGTACTGATTTGCACGGCGTTCGGGTCAAAGTTCTGACGATGAACGGTTTGTGCTTGATAGAGCAGATCGTTAAAAGGCAGCGCAAACAGCGCTTCTACTTCTTCCTGCTTCCAGTCTTGACGAATCGTCGCTTGGGTTTCTGCTACATTCTCAGGCATGATGACTCTTCACTGATTTAAAGGATTAAATTGGGTGACGGTCATGGCTAAATTCAGCACGTTGACACATCGAGCTTTGGAATTATACAGGAAAGTGTTTCCAATACCTTGTTTGCTCTGTGGCCTGGCGACGGAGCGGGATCCGCTGTGTCAGGCCTGTATTGCCGATCTGGCGTACTTAGGGCCTGCCTGTCCACGCTGTGCACTACCGCTACAAACAGGGCAAATTTGCGGTCAATGTCTGCGCGCGCCACCACCTCAGCATCTGAGTTTCAGTCTGTTTCGCTATCAAGGCGGCATACGCCGCTGCATCACCGGCTTTAAGTTTCATCAGCAATTGGCGTTTGCCCACTTATTTGCGAATCTGATGAGCGAACAACTACAACATCGCGAAAAGCTGCCAGACTACCTGATTCCTGTTCCCCTGCACGCTATGCGGCTGCGTCGACGCGGCTTTAACCAATCTCTGGAAGTGGCAAGGCAACTGGGCAAGCTATTGAATATCGACTGTCGCCCTGATCTTCTACGACGAATCAAGGCCACGCGCGCCCAAAGCGATCTCAAATTCAGGCAGCGTAAAGCCAATCTGCGCGGGGCTTTTCAGTGTAGCTCCACTAAGCTGCCAGAGCATATTGCCTTGCTGGATGATGTGATGACCTCAGGACATACCTCTGCAGAAGCGGCAAAAACCTTATTGAATCAGGGTGCTAAATGCGTTGAAGTATGGACAATTGCCCGTGCAATACGCCATTATTAAGCGCAGAGCTGATTCCGCTGATAAGGCGTCTGGATGCCCGATACCGCCACTTTACAAGCCCGTCTGGATGAACTGCTTCGCATCGCCAAAAGCAATGAGCGGAAACAGGAGAATTTTCAGCAATATGAGCTGGCGCTGTTAAATAGTAGCAGCCTGCAAGAACTGTTGAGTATTGTGCTGGATCAGCACAAAGAACGCTTTCAGCTCAGTGAAGTCACCCTGCTGATGTATGACCCCGAATATGAGTTGCAGCGACTGGTACAAGCTGAACACACCACTCCACCCTGGCCTGGGCAATTACTGTTTACCGACTCCGCCCACCTCGTCAATCAGCACTTTAGCCCTCAACAAAAACCGCGATTACAGAAGTATTCGCCCCACCAGCACGCCTATTTATTTCCGAATCAGGATGAGCTGGGCTCCGTTGCGTTGTTGCCGTTAGTTCGCCAGAACATGTTGATTGGCAGTCTGAACCTGGGCAGTCGTAATGAAAACCGCTTCCAGGGACAAATCGGCACCCTGTTTCTTGAGCATCTCGCCGCTGTCGTGTCCGCCTGTATCGAAAACACCCGGCTACAGGAACACATCAAATTGGTGGGTCTGCGTGACCCCTTAACCGGCATCAATAACAGACGATTTTTTGACCAGCGTTTGAAAGAGGAAGCCAGCCGTGCCAAACGCTACGACAGACCGCTCTCCTGTCTGTTTCTCGATATCGATTTTTTCAAACGCATCAATGATCAGTATGGTCATCAGGCCGGTGATAAGGTGCTCAAACAGGTGTCATCGATGCTGAATGACCGGCTGCGTCAAACCGATGTATTGGCCCGTTTCGGCGGTGAAGAGTTCGTTATTCTGCTGCCTGACACTGATCAGGGCGATGCGGTGGAGATTGCCGAGCAGATCCGTGAACGCATTGATCGGGCCCGCTTTGTGATTCCTTCCGGCAAATCCGTCAACGTCACCCTCTCCATCGGTCTGGCTGTACTACATCCACAAAACCATATTAACGATGCCAAGCAACTCTTGAGCGCGGCTGATCAGGCCGTTTACGCCGCAAAACTGTCAGGCCGCAACCGAGTGAAACAGGCGCACTGATGCTGCTCGCGACCTTTGTCATCAATGCCACGATTGTCATTCTGACCGTGCTGATTCATTACGAAACCCTGTACCTCTTGGCTAAACGGCTGGCGACGGTGCAAATCGTCCACCGTTACCGGGTGCTGTTGGCGGTCATGGTAATTATGCTGGCTCATATATTAGAAATCTGGCTGTTTGCCTTGGGCTATTTTTTTATGATTCATTTCGGCGACTTCGGCACGCTCAGCGGCAATATCGATCTCAGTCTGCTCGACTGCAGCTATTTCTCCTTCACCACCTACACCACGCTGGGGTATGGTGATATTGAACCCAGTGGTTATCTGCGTTTTCTGACCGGATTGGAGTCACTGACAGGGCTGGTTATGATTACCTGGTCTGCATCCTTTGTATTCCTGGAAATGCAGAAGTACTGGCCCAAGCGCTAACTCCTCTGCAATGGGAAAAGGAGGCTGTTATGAATGCCCGAATTGACTATTTGCTTCAACAAATCCGGCAACTGGAAGAAGAGCTCAGGGCCGAACTCAGTCAGCGCAGCCAAGTCATTGGCTTTACCATTAAAGGCCGAAAAGTCGAGTTTGAGCGCTCCATCAAACAGGCGCACAAAAAGCTCAAATACAGCCTATGGCGCTGGTTAGGGATTCGCCCTGTCAATATCATTACCATGCCGATTATTTACGCGATGATTGTGCCGCTAGTACTGATTGACGTATTGGTGAGCTTTTACCAGTACAGCTGTTTTCCCATCTACAAAATCAAGTTGGTCAAACGCCGCGACTATATTGTGTTTGACCGCCATCATCTCAGTTACCTCAACAGCATTGAGCGCTGGCACTGTGTTTATTGCGCCTATGGTAATGGGGTGGTTGCCTACATCCGTGAAATTCTGGCCCGCACCGAGCAATATTTCTGCCCGATTAAACATGCAAACAAAGTGCTGGGTACCCACGACCGTTATCAATCGTTTATCGAGTATGGCGATGCTGAGAACTACCACCAGCGGTTGCAGGCGTTCCGTCAGCAACTGGCCAACCAAGATTAGCGCGGTAAAACCATCAAAGCGCTGGGATGCTGGATATACAGTCTCTGCTGTTTGCCCTGCTTACGTAACCAGCCACGTGCTTCCAAAGGTTTGTTTAAATAGCTTTCCAGAGGTGGAAATAAGCCTAATTGGGCTTTCGGAATACTGATAAGCAGGGATTCGGAAACCATCAAGTTCATGTATTTTCTGGTTTCAAACAGGCGTCGGGCCGTCAGTTCCCAGCGCTGCCAGTCACTGTAACTTTTGGCGGCATCAAAGATCCTGAAATGCTGAGCTTGGTAGTCTGGCATTTGCCAGATACCCCGTTTCTTTTGTTCAGCAGAGTGCTGCGCCTGAATTAATACGTCGGCATAGAGCAGGTTGGGAGGTATCAGGGTCAACATCGCCAGCCCCTGTTCCAACAGCAGCGCATTGAGATACTGACCTGACTCCAGAAACACATGTGCCAATCGTCTATCGTACTTATCAAACTGCTGCGCATCGTATTGCAGCCATACCGTTGGATTACGCAAGGTGTGCTGCAACCAGTCTCTGGCCACCTCACCACCCGGCTGTGACTGGCGATAACGGCTTTGCACTTCTGGCGTATTAATGCCAATCAAGCGGATTTTCTCGCCGCCATCGAGTAGCAGCGTATCGCCATCAACCACTTTGCGGACTCTGACCTTGTAGCGGTAAGCCACATCCAGCTGGACTTTTTCCGCGCCGGTAGTTGGCTTATCGCTAAAAATGGCATTGCCCGACTTATCCTGACTCCGGTAGACCTCGGCATCAGCATAACCAGCCACCAGCAGCAATAATGCACACAGAACACTCCTTGTCAGCATCGTCTCTTCCTATGTGCGGAAAATGGCGCTCAGCAGCTTCTCCATAAGCTGCTGTTGCTGAGTCACCTGCTCTCGCAGTGACTGTACCAGTTGCTTTAACATCGCTGCCACAGCATTAAAGCTGTCGCCATAATTTTCCGTATGAGCGGCTTCAACCGAGGCAAAAATAGCCAGATATTCCCCTTTTTTTACCAATTGAGGCATCGCTGAAAGCATCACCTGTAGCTGATTGAGGCTACGAGTGATGTCTTTACATGCTGACAAAGACTGACACAGCGTTATGTGTTGTTTGACACTTTGTAGCTCCTGTTGGATTTCCTGCCCCAGCTCTTGAATCGCATGCGTCAGAACCCGAAACGCATCACCTTCGCTACCGGCGCGCGCGGCCGCACTGACGGCATTCGACGACAATAGGTGCATTTGCTTTAACAAAGGCTGCATTGGCGCCAGCGCCGCTTCAAGCTCTCGCAGACACGCCCTGTGTGGTTGCTCAAGCTGACCGGTCATACTGCAGGCGCAAACAGATAATGCAACACCAGACTGACAAACAAGGTCAGTCCCACCCAGTTATTATTCAAAAAAGCCTGCAGACAGGCCTGAGGCTCGCGCTTACGACTGATAAATTGCTGATAAACAAACAAGCCCAACATCACCAGCAAGCCCAGATAAAACACGCTGCTCATAGCCAGTTGCTTACCTATCATCACCAGCACCAGCAGAAAGGCAATCTGCAAAATGGCCAGAATTTTCAGATCATCATCGCCAAATAGCACGGCGGTGGATTTGACCCCGGCCAGTAAGTCATCTTCCCTATCCGCCATCGCATAAAAGGTATCGTAGACTGTAGTCCAGATGATATTGGCCAAAAACAGTAACCAGGCCACCACTGGAACGGTTCCGGTCTGCGCCGCAAAGGCCATCGGAATCGCCCAGCCAAAGGCCATACCAAGATACAGCTGAGGAAGATAGGTATAGCGTTTCATAAATGGATAGCTGGCCGCTAGAGCGACACCGACCAGAGACATCCAGATGGTCAGCGTATTGAGCAGCGAGACTAGGTAAAAGGCGATGAGGGCGATTCCCCCAAAGACCAGCAGCGCATCCCGTGCTTTCAGCTCGCCGGTAGCTAAAGGTCGTGCACGCGTGCGCCAGACCTGGCCGTCAATATCACGGTCTGCATAGTCGTTAATCGCACAACCGGCACTGCGCATCAAAATGACGCCAAACACAAACACAAACAGTACGGTGGTATCCGGCAGCCCTTCCGCCGCCATCCACAGCGCGCTTAAGGTAGGCCACATCAATAGTAGGATACCAATCGGCCGATCCAGTCGCATCAGACGGATATACGGCGATAAGGTGCGCTTGATTGTGCTCACTCAGAACTCCATTTATTCGATGGTAAAAAAACTTCACTCACCAGCAAGGCTTTGCCATTGAGGTAAAAAGAGGAACGTCTGGCCCACAAGCAGTCAGGCCGTGCCTCAATATCGCGGGTTGCCAAGACATACTGCGCCATATCCGGCGTTAAACAAGCAACCTGAATCGGTCCACGTTTTAAACTGGGATCGGTAAACAGCATCTCACCGAGAGACTGGTTACCCAAGGCTTTAAACCGGGCACGCATGGCCTGATAGGTTTTAATCGGCACTAGGGTTCGTGCGTAAATCTGCGGGGTGTCACCATCCAGCAGGTGTACTTCACGCTGAAACAGACGTCTGGCCGGGTGCTGACGTAATAACAACGCTTCATCCGGCAATGGCCGCTGCCAGCTTGAACGTAATAGATTGACAGAAAATTGCTGCTCACAAGCCTGCTGTAACAATCGAGTTAGCGAGCCGGTGTCTGTGAGCCACCAACGTAACGATGTCGGTAATGCCTGTAGCAAAGGGGGCTGCCAACTGGTCCAGTTTTTCATCAAACGGTTATCTCAAACATGGCCAAAATCCAACTTATGCGCAAACCAGCGTAATACCAGCGCATCGGCCAGCTTCGGAGCTTCCTGCAATAAAACGCGCGCGGCCCGGTCCATTACAGCAAGCAAATCCTGATCTTCAATCAAATCAGCCACCCTGAATTGCGGCAAGCCGGTCTGACGGGTACCCAGCACCTCGCCGGGGCCACGGATCTCCAAATCCCGCTGGGCAATAACAAAACCATCATTACTTTCACGCAGACACTTCAGCCTAGCCTGCCCATTTTCGGATAAAGGCGGATGGTACATCAAGACACAATGACTCTCGATTTGTCCACGCCCGACCCGGCCACGCAGTTGATGTAACTGCGACAAACCAAGGCGTTCGGCATTTTCAATGACCATTAGACTGGCATTGGGCACATCGACGCCGACTTCAATCACCGTGGTCGCGACCAGCATATCGAGTTCGCCTAGCTTAAAGGCGGTCATCACCCGCTCTTTGTCAGTCGGCTTCATGCGACCGTGGACCAGCCCGATGCGTAAATCAGGCAGGCTGTCCTGCAACGCAGTCGCGGTATCTTCTGCCGCCTGACATTGCAGGTGTTCAGATTCTTCAATCAGCGTGCATACCCAATACACCTGTCGCTGCTGCTGGCAGGCGGCATGCACCCGAGCAATCACGTCGTCACGGCGGGTATCAGGTAAAACCACGGTGGTCACGGGCGTTCTTCCCGGTGGCAGTTCATCAATCACCGAGACATTCAAATCCGCATAAGCTGTCATCGCCAGCGTGCGTGGGATCGGCGTCGCCGTCATCACTAATTGATGGGGCATCGAATCGATATCGCGCCCCTTGTCACGTAATGCCAGGCGCTGATGCACGCCAAAGCGGTGTTGCTCATCAATAATCACAAGGCCCAGATTATTGAAGGTGACTTCATCCTGAAACAGAGCGTGGGTGCCCACCACGACTTTAATCTCACCGGACTGCAACTGCTCCAATACCTGTTTGCGTTCAGATGCGGTTTGCTTGCCCGCACACCAGCCAACCTGGATACCGAGTGGTGATAGCCAGTTAGAAAAAGTACGAAAATGCTGCTCAGCGAGTAATTCCGTCGGCGCCATCATCACTGCCTGACAGCCTGCCGCCACCGCTTCAACAGCGGCCAATGCGGCGACAACGGTTTTGCCCGAGCCGACATCGCCCTGCACCAGTCGCTGCATCGGGTGCGGCTGTGCAATATCCTGCAAAATATCGTCAATCACCCGCTGCTGAGCCTTGGTTAATGGGAACGGTAATGCCTGTAATAACTGCTGGCGGTAAGCCTTGTCTCCTTTAAGCATGGGTGCCGTATGGTGCTGCGTCTGCGCCCGCAGTTTTTTCATGGTCAGTTGCTGCGCCAGCAACTCTTCATAGGCGAGACGCTTCTGGGCCGGATGTTGTCGCTCGAGCAACTGGTCAACGGCCGCATCGGGTGGTGGCTGATGAACATATTTCAATGCTTCAACCAACGAGTATTCAGCGGCATCATGCAGGCGCGCTGCGGGCGTCAATAGCTCCGGCATGGCCTCTTTATCAAGCAAAGCCAAAGCCTGCTTCATCAACTTGCGTAATGACAGCTGATGCAGGCCTTCGGTAGTGGGATAGATCGGGGTCAGCTCATTATCTACCGGCACGATGCCATCTGCCGCCAACAACTGATATTCCGGGTGCACCATTTCAAGTGAGGATGGACCATTGCGGACTTCACCAAAACAGCGGATACGTCGCCCCTTGGCTAATTGTTCCTGCTGCGCTTTGGAAAAATGAAAGAATCGCAGAATCAGGCTGCCAGTGCCATCTGAGACATGACATAGCAACGAACGACGGCGGCCAAACTTAACTTGGGAGAGTTGAATGGTGCCTTCCACCAGCACTTCCTGCTGGGGACGCAGCGCACCGAAAGGCATTAAACGAGTGCGATCCTGATAGCGTAAAGGCAGATGAAACAGCAGATCCTGCACCTGCTGAACACCAATCTTGATTAGGCGTTCAGCAACTTTGCCGCCGACGCCTTTGAGGGCCGTCACCGGCTGTGATAACAATTCACCCGCCACCACAACCGGCTAGTCCCTTAGTCGTAAATTTAAGCGTTCAGATGTAAAACGGCGTCCATTTCGACCGGTACATCTTTAGGCAGAGAGGCCACACCAATCGCAGCACGCGCCGGATATGGCTGCTCAAAATACTCCGTCATAATTTCATTAACGGTACCGAAGTAGCTGAGATCGGTCAGGAAAATGTTCAATTTGACGATATCCTGCAGGCTACCACCTGAGGCTTTGGCTACGGCTGACAGATTATCGAACACGCGACGCACCTGGGCTGAGAAGTCACCTTCCAGTACCGTCATGGTTTCCGGCACCAATGGGATCTGGCCGGACAGATAAACGATATCACCGACTTTGACTGCCTGAGAGTACGGACCGATGGCTTCAGGGGCATCGGCGGTATGAATAATTTCGCGTGTCATTGAAAACTCCAAAAAGCTGCAGCAGTGCAGCGGTTAATTAATACGGGAAATGCGTTCGACCATGTCGAGCAGGCGCAGACGACGGATGACACGCGCCAGATGCTGACGGCTGTGAACTTCAATGGTCAGGCGCAGATCGGAGTAACCACCATCGCGCTCATCGACCACCACATTGTCGATATTCGAATCCGCTTCTGATACCACCGCCGCAACGGTCGCCAGCACACCGCGCTGGTTTTTCACATGCACCATGATGTCGACAGGGAAGTCACGCGAGACATCCGGTGACCAGGCTACATCCAGCCATTTCTCATTCTGTACCCGCAGGTGCGAGGTATTTTTACAGCTGCGCTGATGAATGATAATGCCGCGACCGGTACTGACATAACCGTGGATAGGGTCGCCCGGAATCGGATGACAGCAACGGGCAAAGCTTACCACCATCCCTTCGGTACCGGCAATCAACAAGGCCTGAGGCTCTTTATCCGGTGTCGATTCATGCACCAGCTTCTGCGCAATCAGCAAAGCAGAATGGTTACCCAGACCGATATCTTCCAGCAAATCATCAAACTGCTTGAGCTCAAACTCATTGACCAATTCGTTGAAACGCTCAACCGGGATCTCATCCAGATTGGTGGAGAAGGCAGTCAGGTGTTTATTTAGCAAGCGACGGCCAAGCAGGATGGCTTCTTCGGTCTGCAAATGACGCAGATAATGACGAATACTGGTGCGCGCTTTGGCGGTCACCACAAAGTTGAGCCAGGCCGGATTCGGATGCGAGTTTGGTGAAGTAATAATTTCTACCGACTCGCCGGTTTCCAGTTGTGTGCTCAGCGGTGCCAGATGGCGTCCAACGCGAGCTGCGACGCAGTTATTACCGACATCGGTATGTACTGCGTAAGCAAAGTCAACGGCGGTCGCACCACGAGGCAGAGTCAGAATCTCGCCTTTTGGCGTCGAGACATAAATTTCATCCGGGAACAGATCAATGCGCAGGTTTTCCAGGAACTCCATGGAATCACCAGAGCCTTTCTGCATTTCCAGAATACCTTGCAGCCATTGCCGTGCTTTGCGGTGCGCCAGGTTATTGCCGACCGATTCACCGGTTTTGTAGAGCCAGTGCGCCGCAACCCCGGCTTCGGCCATATGGTCCATATCGCGGGAGCGGATTTGAACCTCAATAGGCACACCGTAGGGACCAAACAATACCGTATGCAATGACTGGTAGCCGTTGGCTTTAGGGATAGCAATATAGTCTTTGAACTTGCCCTGCACCGGCTTGTACAGATTGTGGACAACACCCAGCATACGGTAACAGGCATCGACATCGTCAACGATGATGCGGAAGGCATACACATCCATCACTTCAGAGAATGACAGCTGCTTGGCCACCATTTTTTTGTACAGACTGTAGAGATTCTTCTCCCGTCCCTGAATATCCGCGCTCAGGCCTTCCTGTTCCATCCGGTTGAGGATTGACGCAGTGATCTGGGTAACGATCTCTTTACGGTTGCCACGTGCTTTTCGCACCGCATCCTGCAACACGCGGTAACGGATCGGATAAAGAACGTGGAAACCCAGATCTTCCAGTTCACAACGCATCAGATTCATGCCGAGACGTTGTGCAATCGGGGCGTAGATATCAAGAGTTTCGTGAGCGATGCGGCGACGCTTTTCAGGACGCAAATGGCCCAGCGTACGCATATTGTGTAGACGATCTGCGAGCTTGACGATAATGACGCGGATATCGCGCGACATCGCTAGCAGCATTTTGCGCAGGTTTTCTGCCTGCGCATGTTTGGTTGTTTCAAACGTGGCTTTCGCCAGCTTGGTGACGCCTTCAACCAGCTCCGCCACCTCATCACCGAATTCGAGCGCCAAACCATCTCGCGTGAGTGCCGTGTCTTCAATCACATCATGCAGCAGGCCGGCCATGATGCATTCGTAATCCATATGCATCATCGCCAAGACATGGGCTACCGCCAGCGGGTGAGTGATATAGCGCTCACCGCTACGGCGGGTCTGACCTTCGTGTGCCTGATCCGCAAAGTGATAGGCACGACGAATCGAGTCAACGTGTTTTGCTTCCAGGTAATTCGATGTCGCAAAACACAGATCATCGATGGTGAGTTTTGGTTCTGACTCCTGAATAAAATCCAGTTCAGAGGCGACTGAAGGTTTTGCGCTCACAGGCGTTATTCTTCGGTTTGCAGCTCTTCTTCGCTGACAATACTTTCTTCAGCATGCTGACGCGCGCTGGTTTTGTTCAGAATCTCTGGACCCACCAGACCCTGAGCGATTTCGCGCAATGCCAGTACAGTTGGCTTGTCATTATCCAGCTCAACCATTGGGTCATCGCCCATAGCGATTTCACGTGCACGTTTGGCCGCTACCAGCACCAGCTGGAAACGGTTTTCAACGTTTTCTAAACAATCTTCAACAGTGGTACGAGCCATCAGTCTTTCCCCGTAAATGAAAACATGTAAGTTTACGAAATATCAGCGTTTTAAGCTAGGTAAAGAATAAGTAATACGAGCCATCCGCCCGAATCTCGCTCCTAGTCCAGCAGCTCACTGATAAGGTCGGCCTGCTTTAGTTTTTGCAGGTCCAAAGTATGGCGCTTGGCCATAATAATTGCCGTCAGGCTTTCCAACGCCTGCTCAAAGTCATCGTTGACAATCAGGTAATCAAATTCAACGTAGTGTGAAATCTCATTTTCGGCATCACGCATACGCCGTGCAATCACATCCTCATTGTCTTGACCACGACTACGTAGACGTTGTTCCAGCGTGGATTTCGACGGCGGAAGAATAAAAATTCCGCAGCTATCCTTAAAGTTGTGACGAACCTGTTGTGCGCCCTGCCAGTCGATTTCCAGAATAACGTCAAAGCCCTGTCCTAACAAGGCTTCTACAGCCGATGCTGAAGTGCCGTAGCTGTTATCAAAGACGGTCGCAGACTCCAGAAAGTCACCATTGTCACGCATTTGGGCAAAACTATCCTGACTGACGAAATGGTAGTCACGACCATCAACCTCACCTTCTCTGGGCGGCCGTGTCGTATGCGAGACCGATAAACGTATCGTATCGTGACGGTCTACCAAAGCATTCACCAGACTGGTTTTTCCGGCACCAGAGGGCGCGGCTACGATGAACAAACTTCCTATCATGTCACTGACCTTGTAACGCTAAGCAATAAAGCAGGCATGAGCCTGCTGAATTGTGCTGAATTTTCGAAAAAAACATTATACCGATGCGAGTCAGCCAGAATCATTCGATATTCTGGATCTGTTCACGCATCTGCTCGATCAATACTTTCAAATCAACTGAGAAACGGGTGGTGCCGGTATCAATCGATTTGGAACCCAGCGTATTGGCCTCACGGTTGAGTTCCTGCATCAAAAAGTCGAGACGGCGGCCGATAGGCTCATTGCGCTTGAGTACGTGTTCAACCTCTTTGACATGACTCTGCAGACGGTCGAGTTCTTCAGCGACATCGCTTTTCTGTGCCAGTAGCACCATTTCCTGTTCCAGACGCTCAGGTTCCAGGTTAACGGCCAGTTCCTGTACTTTTTCTTGCAGTTTATTGCGTTGATTTTCCAGAATCGTTGGCATCAATTCACGAACCTGCGCGGCAATGTCTGAGATCTGCTCACAGCGCTGCTCGATCATCAATTGCAATGCCGCGCCTTCACGTTCACGGGTAGCGACTAAGTCTGCCAACGCTTGCTCCAGAGATTGCATTACCAGTGCAGCCAGCGCTTCCTGATCCAGGCTTTCTGTTTGAATCACACCCGGCCATTGCAGCACTTTCATCATATCCAGCGGCGCTGCGTTATCACTTAAACCTGCCAGTTGCTGATAACGGGCCAGAACGGTTTCAGCGAGGGCCTGATTGATTTGAATGGCATCCTGCTGCTGTTCAGGCGCTTTATAGCGCAATGTCACTTCCACCTTACCGCGGCTCAGCGTATCGCTGATAAGCTTGCGCATCGCCATTTCCAGAGAACGGAAGCTTTCGTCAAGACGGAAGCCCACTTCGAGGTAACGATGGTTGACCGAACGAATTTCCCAGCTAAGGGTACCCAGGTCTGTTTGCGCCTCATGGCGGGCAAACGCAGTCATGCTTCGAGTCACAGCGGTGAATTCCAGATATGAAGAAAGAAGCGCCGATCTTACCGAAAACGGCCTGCGACTGACAGTCACGACGGGTATAATGTGCCAAATTTGACTCAGGGAATTTCCGATTATGCGTCCAAGTGGTCGTCAAGCCGATGAATTAAGACAAGTCACCATCACCCGTAATTACACCAAGCATGCCGAAGGCTCTGTATTGGTTGAGTTCGGTGACACTAAAGTGTTGTGTACTGCCTCAGTGGAAGAGCGCATTCCCCCATTTCTGCGTGGCAGTGGCGAAGGCTGGGTCACCGCCGAATACGGCATGCTGCCGCGCTCGACCGGTTCACGTATGCAACGTGAAGCATCACGTGGCAAACAAGGTGGCCGCACCATGGAAATTCAACGTCTGATCGGCCGTTCATTACGTGCGGCGATTGATCTGAAATCGCTGGGCGAACGCTCTATTACCATTGATTGTGATGTGATTCAGGCCGATGGCGGTACTCGTACCGCATCAATCACCGGTGCCTATGTCGCATTGCATGATGCCATCAGCTATCTGATTAAAAACAAGAAAATCAAAAAGAACCCGCTGTTCGGTCAGGTGGCATCGATTTCTGTCGGTATTCATAACGGCACACCCGTGCTGGATCTGGATTACGTTGAAGATTCATCTGCCGAAACGGATATGAATGTAGTCATGAACGAAGCCGGGGCGTATATTGAATTACAAGGCACGGCAGAAGGTCATGCCTTCCGTGCCGATGAGCTGCAATCCATGCTGGATCTTGCCAAGCATGGCATTGATCAGCTGATGGAAAAACAACGGGAAGCATTGGCGACATCATGAGCCAAATCGTACTGGCCAGTGGCAATCAGGGTAAGTTGCGTGAATTCGCGCAACTGCTCGCCCCACTGAGCATCGAAATCCTGACTCAATCTGAACTCGGTGTCAGCGAGGCGGCCGAGACCGGCCTCAGTTTCATTGAAAACGCCATTATCAAGGCGCGCAATGCCTGTGCTCAGACTGGCCTGCCTGCCATTGCTGATGACTCAGGTATTGAAGTCGATGCCTTGCATGGTGCACCAGGTATTTATTCATCCCGCTATGCCGGTGACGAGGCCAGTGATGCTGACAATATTGAGGCTCTGCTAAAAGCGCTGAATGGTGTACCCGCGTCAGAACGCAATGCCCGCTTCCAGTGTGTGGTGGTGTATATGCGCCATGCCAACGATCCGACACCTCTGATTTGTCAGGGCACCTGGCATGGCCAGATCCTGAGTGAAGCGGCCGGTGACGGCGGCTTTGGTTACGACCCGGTGTTTTTTGTACCGGAAACTGACTGCAGTGCCGCCGAACTGTCATCGCAACAAAAACATGCGATCAGTCACCGTGGTCAGGCCATGCGCTGTTTTATTGAAGAGTTTCAGTATGCACGGCACCTGCCCTGAGGCTGTCGCGTTGTGTTTGTTTCACATACCGGACTGACAGCACTACTTGCCTGTTGTTTGCTACTGTCAGCCTGTAACAGCAAGCCCTATGCAGAACACCCCATCAAACCGATTCGTCTGGTGGATTCGGTACATGAACGCTGGCAACAATCACATCGCAACTTTATTGGCTTTCCTTCCCCACAGGCTTTTTCAGTGTGTCACGATCTGAGTTGTCACTCCGTCACTAATCTCAGTCTGGATGACGATGAGTGGGCACGGGTGAAACGGCTGTTTTCGCCAAAAGCAGCGTATGCCGAAAGCGAACGGCAACAGATTCAGCAGGCTATTGCTTTTCTGGAGCAAATCGTCGGCTCCAAAACCGGTACGTCGCACGATCTGGCCAAAAACCAGCTAATAGGCAGCCGACAAGGCCAGCTAGATTGTATTGATGAAGCCACGAATACCACGGTATATCTACGTATGATTGAATCAGAAGGTTTATTACAGTGGCATCAAACCGCTCCGCGCACGTCACGCGGTTTGTTGATAGGTCGTGCCCCGCACAACACGGCCACGATGATAGACACACAAAGCTCAGTGCGTTATGCCGTCGATGCCTGGTACTTTGATAATGGCAAGCCGCCAGCCATTGTCACGTTGGATAGCTGGAAACAAGGCTGGCGACCGGAGTAACTTTTCATGTTCAACTTTACCGCTTTGCCGCCGCTTAGCCTCTATATTCACGTGCCCTGGTGTGTACGCAAATGCCCGTATTGCGACTTCAACTCTCACACCAGCCCACAGCAGATCCCTGAAAACGTCTATGTTGATGCGTTGATCCGAGATTTGGAGCAGGAAGTGCCGTTAGTCTGGGGGCGCAGCGTACAGACCATCTTTATCGGTGGTGGCACGCCCAGTCTGTTATCAGCAGAAGCCTATGACCGGCTGTTTTCCGCAATCCGTGCACTGCTACCTTTACACCCCAACGCCGAGATCACGCTGGAAGCTAACCCAGGCACGGTCGAGGCTGAACGCTTCAGAGATTATTATGCTGTGGGCATCAACCGTTTATCGATTGGTATTCAAAGCTTCGATAATGATGCACTGAACAAGCTTGGTCGTATTCATGACAGTGCTCAGGCCATTCGCGCTGTCGAGGCTGCAAAGAATGCAGGCTACGACAATTTCAATTTGGATTTGATGTTTGGCCTGCCCGGACAGGATGAAGCCAAAGCCCGTCATGATGTGGATACCGCCATCAGCTTGGCACCGTCACATATTTCCTATTACCAACTGACGATCGAACCCAACACCCTGTTCCATGCGCATCCGCCAACCTTGCCGGAAGATGATCCGATTTACGATTGGCAACTGGCCAATCAGGCACGACTTGCTGAAGCGGGCTATCTGCAATACGAAACATCAGCCTATGCCAAGGCTGGCCGTCAATGTCGTCACAATATCAATTACTGGCAGTTTGGCGATTATCTCGGCATTGGCGCAGGTGCCCACGGCAAAATCAGTAGCGCCTCACCACAGCAAATTGCTCGCAGTGTAAAGCAAAAACAACCGCAGGCGTTTATCGACATGGCGGGCACTGATGCCTGTTTGCTGGAGTCGACACTGGTTGATAAAAACGAGGTAGGTTTTGAGTTTATGCTCAATGCCATGCGCTTGCTGGATGGCGTTCCCACTCATCTCTTTCAACAACATACCGGCGTACCCATCTCGACGATAAAACACCCGTTGAAAAACGCTGAAGAATTAGGATTACTCGAACACACCATCACGCAGTTGCGACCTACTAAAAAAGGCCAACTGTATCTCAATAGCCTGATTGAGCTATTTCTGACAGCGTAGTATCCTGTCCTTAATCACTCAAGGAGCGTATCTATGCCGAAGATCAGCATAATGATTGCAGGATTGCTGTTGGCCTTTTCCAGCGTACAGGCAGAAGTTATTTCTATTGCTGACCCGCGCTACGATGTCCCCAACTCCGATAGTGGCGTAGTTCGCCCGACTCAGGGTATGGACATGAGCCAAGTCGAACAGAAGTTCGGCGCCCCGGAGTCCAAGGTTGCGGCTGTTGGAGAACCACCGATCAGTCGTTGGATCTACCCGGGATTCAGTGTCTTCTTTGAATATGACAAAGTCATTCATTCCGTCATAAAACGTGACGATCAGTGAT
This sequence comes from Methylophaga sp., assembly GCA_030148085.1. GTDB lineage: Bacteria > Pseudomonadota > Gammaproteobacteria > Nitrosococcales > Methylophagaceae > Methylophaga. Next base: position 51,296 of record JASBUF010000079.1, read on the forward strand.
AGTCCGATCGGTTAACGTTTCCCTACCCAAACAGGTTCAACACAAAAACAAAACCGTCTCCACCGGCATATTCAAACAGCCGGTGTCGGGACGTGTTGCGGTGAATCAGTTCAATCTGGCTGGCGACCAGCAGGTTGATCTGGTCAATCATGGTGGTGAACACAAGGCCGTCTATGGCTTTGCTAGCGGTCATTATACCTTCTGGCAAAAAAAACTCGGACAAGCTGAAATTCACTACGGACAATTCGGTGAAAACCTGACCATTGATGGTCTGGATGAAAACTTACTGTGTATCGGTGACCAGTTACAGGTTGGCGAGTCTGTGCTCGAAATCACCCAGCCTCGGGTACCCTGCTTTAAGCTGGGACTGGCTTTTGGTCGTGAAGATATGCCCCATCTGTTTGTGGAAAACGCCGCGACCGGTATTTACTTTAGGGTGATAGAGACCGGCTCAATTGCCAGTGGTAATGACGTGAAACTGCATCAGGCACATCCGACCAAGCTCAGTGTTCAGCGCCTGTTTAAAGCCTATTTTGACAACAGCCTGCCTGAGACGGATAAAAAGGCCGTGATGCAACAGGCCTTAGAGATAGACGCCTTGTCTATTGAGTGGCGGGAAAAACTGGAAACCCGACTGGGTTAGTCTTCGGTCGGGGCGGGCTCAATGCCCAGAAAACGACGCAAGGCCCACTTCGGCAGCGTACCTACGCGGGCATGGTGTAAGGAGTCGGATTCAATCACAATCAACACCAACACACTGACCAGCGTCGGTAAGATACCCAAACCACCAATCATCGCGTAGACCGCTTCCTTCATCATGCCGAGATAGGTTTTGCCTAGCCAGCCTAGCGCAGATACTGTCACCAATAGCATCAGTATCATGAAAAAGAACTTGCTCCAGCGACGTGCGACCTGCCAGTGTGCCCAGATAAACTCACTGTCTTCACGCTTGACCTTGCTGGAACGGTAATAGGTGTAGGCCAGTGCCGCAAACGAAAGCAGCGGCACGATGACCAGATACTTCATATAGCTCGAACCAAACGTCGCAATCGCGGTAAACAACAAAATGTGATTACCAATCAGATTGCTAAGGAAAATATCGTGCGGCACTTTGGCCGACGCCATTTCCTGTTCATTAGGCTCGGGCAGTTGACTCACTATTACTGCGCCATGTTGCTCAGAATGGCATCACGTACTGATTCCAGATCAGCAGAAACAGTAACAACTGGTGCGGTGCTCTGAGAGATCGCGGTGTCAGGATCTTTCAGACCATGGCCAGTGAGCGTACAAACTATCGTGCTACCTTCAGGGATCTTGCCTGATTTGATATCACGCAATGCACCGGCCAGAGAGGTTGCTGAAGCCGGCTCACAGAACACACCTTCTTTTTCTGCCAGCAGCTTTTGCGCAGCCAGGATTTCTTCGTCTGAGCACTCATCAAACCAACCACCTGACTCTTCCTGAACTTTCCAGGCCTTGTCCCAGCTTTGTGGATGGCCGATGCGAATCGCTGTTGCGACGGTTTCTGGATCATCCACCATGTGACCACGCATAAACGGCGCACTACCTGCAGCCTGATAACCCACCATTTTTGGACGGTTACCGACAATCGCACCGCCGGCGTATTTACAGTGTCCATCACAGTAAGCACATGAGTCAGTCACATGATCACCGGAGTTGCACGAGTATTCACAGTAACCAATCCAATGTGCTGTGATGTTACCGGCATTACCCACTGGCAGGCAGTGATAGTCAGGGGCACGGCCCAGTTCTTCAACAATCTCAAATGCCGCAGTTTTCTGACCTTGCAGACGATAAGGATTAATTGAGTTTACGATGGTGACAGGCGCATGTTCGGCCACTTCCTTAACCAGACGCATACCTTCATCAAAGTTGCCTTTGATTTGAATCACAGTGGCACCATGCATCATCGCCTGCGCCAGTTTGCCCTGTGCAATTTTGCCGTCAGGGATCAATACAAACGCGGCAATACCAGCACGTGCTGCATAGGCTGCAGCTGCCGCTGAGGTGTTACCCGTTGAGGCACAGATGATCGCTTTACTGCCTTCTTCAACAGCCTTGGTGACGGCCATGGTCATACCGCGGTCCTTGAATGAACCTGTCGGGTTCAGACCTTCGTATTTGACATAGATATCGACATCTTTACCCAGCTCTTTGGTGATGTGATTCAGCTTGATCAGTGGGGTATTACCCTCACCAAGGCTAATCAGGCGGGTATCGTCATTGACCGGCAAACGATCGCGGTAGCGTTCAATCAGTCCAGTATAACGTGGGCGAAAAGACATAATGATTTCCTCTAAACTAAATTCGGTTGCGGAAATTAACCGCCTAGTGATTCCATGCGGATCCGCATAATGGCATCGGGCACGGTATCGAGTGCCTCGATTTGTTCGATTGCGCGATCCATGTTTTTCTCGACGACAGCCTGAGTCAGCATGATGATCGGCACCAAACCGCCATGATCTTCTTTTTGCAGGATCGCCTCAATGTTGATGCCTTCGTCACTCAGAATACGGGTGATATCAGCCAGAACACCCGGTACATCCAGCGTGTGAATACGCAGGTAGTATGAAGTCACGACTTCGTTCATTGGCAGGATGGGCGTGTCTTTCAGCGCATCAGGCTGGAACGCCAGATGCGGTACACGATTTTCCGGATCGGTGGTCAAAGCACGCACAATATCCACAATATCAGCAACAACGGCAGAGGCTGTGGCATCAGAGCCGGCACCCGCGCCGTAGTATAAGGTAGGGCCTACAGCATCACCTTTAACAACGACTGCGTTCATCACGCCATTTACATTGGCAATCAGACGACGTTCTGGAATCAGGGTTGGATGGACACGCAGTTCAACGCCCGAATCCATTTTCTTGGCAATACCCAGATGTTTGATGCGGTAACCCAGTTCTGCGGCATACTGCACATCTTCCTGTGAAATTTTGCTGATGCCCTCGGTGTAGCACTTGTAGTATTGCAGCGGAATACCAAAAGCAATCGACGCCATAATGGTCAGTTTATGTGCCGCATCAATTCCTTCGATATCAAAGGTCGGATCGGCTTCGGCATAACCCAGCGCCTGTGCTTCGGCCAGCACATCCGCAAAATCACGACCTTTCTCACGCATCTCGGTCAGGATGAAGTTACCGGTGCCGTTGATGATGCCTGCCAGCCACTCGATACGGTTCCCCGCCAGGCCTTCACGCATGGCTTTGATAATAGGAATACCGCCCGCAACAGCGGCTTCAAACGCAATGGTGACGCCTTTTTCCTGCGCCAGAGCAAACAACTCGTTACCGTGCATGGCAATCAGCGCCTTGTTGGCAGTGACGACATGCTTACCGTTTTCGATCGCTTGGGTCACCAGATCTTTAGCAATACCGGTACCGCCAATCAGTTCGACAACGATTTGAATCTCAGGATCGTTGATCACCTCAAAGGCATCATCGGTCAGATTGATGTTTGAGGTATCGCAACTCTTCGGTTTATCCAGATCACGATCCGCCGCACGATAGATTTCAATATCACGGCCGGCACGACGACTGATTTCACGCGAGTTCCGGGTCAGCACATTGACGGTACCACTACCGACGGTGCCCAGACCCAGGATGCCGATTTTTACTGATTGCACACAGCCCCCTAAGCTTTTCTCATCATGTCACGGATCCCACGGATCGCCTGACGTGTACGGTGTTCATTTTCAATCAAGCCGAAGCGAACGTATTCATCGCCGTATTCACCGAAACCGATACCCGGTGAGACCGCGACTTTCGCTTCCTTGAGTAATTTTTTACTGAATTCGAGCGAGCCCATTTCACGGTATTTTTCCGGAATACGTGCCCACACAAACATGGTGGCTTTGGGTTTATCCACCTGCCAGCCAATCGCATTGAGACCATCACAAAGCACATCACGACGGTTCTTGTAGGTCTTCACAATCTCGTCAACACAGTCCTGAGGACCTTCCAGTGCGGTGATTGCCGCTACCTGAATCGGCGTGAACATGCCGTAGTCGAGGTAAGACTTCATCCGTGCCAAAGCAGCAACCAATGTCGCATTACCAGACATAAAGCCAACGCGCCAGCCCGGC
>JASBUF010000082.1 GCA_030148085.1 Methylophaga sp.
GAGATGAGAAATGCTAAATATTGAACAGGCAGTTCAGCAGAAATTCCCCCGTTTTCAACACACCAGTCCCTGGATTAAAAAGCCGACGCTCGGCTTTTTACGCAAAATCACTCACGAGCAGGAAGTAAACCGCTTCCTCGATCAACATCAGGATCTTCGTGGCTTTGACTTTATTGACCAGGTTCTGGATTACTTCAATTTCAGTTACAGCATCAGCCACCGTGACCGCGCCAATATTCCGGCCACGGGACGGGTGGTGATTGTCGCCAATCATCCGCTTGGTGCGCTGGATGGTCTGTCCTTACTAAAGCTTGTTGGTGAAGTGCGCCGTGATGTCAAAATCGTCGCCAACGATATGCTGATGAACTTTGATGCGCTGGAGTCCTTATTCCTGCCCGTCGATAACCTGTCCAAATCGACCCGTAAAAGCAGCGTGGCCAGAATCGTTGATTGCCTCAATAACGATGAAGCCGTCATTGTGTTCCCGGCTGGCGAAGTCTCACGGATAAGACCGAATGGCGTACGTGATGGTAAATGGAATAGCGGCTTCCTGAACTTTGCTAAAAAGACCAATGCGCCGATTCTGCCTATCTACATTGGTGCACGTAATTCTTCGCTGTTTTACAGCGCCTCGATGGTCTACAAGCCCTTATCGGGCATGATGCTCGCCCATGAGATGTTCAATAAAAACTCGCAGAACATCACCATGCGTGTCGGTGAAGCGATTCCTTACCAGCAGATTGAACAATTACCGTTGGTCAAGGCCGAAAAAGCCAAGCTGTTATGGCGCCACCTTTACCGTCTGGCTAAAGGCAAAAAGCCCTTATTTAAAACAGAGCAGACCATTGCTCACCCGCAGGAGCGTCGTAATATCAAGCGTGAGCTACAACAGGCTGAATTGCTTGGCGAGACCGCTGATAACAAAAAGATTTACCTGTTTGATTATCAGGCCGATTCGGCTGTGATGCATGAAATCGGTCGTCTGCGTGAACTGACGTTCAGACAGGTCGGTGAGGGCACCGGTAAAAAACGCGATATTGATCGCTACGATCGCGATTACCGTCACCTGATTTTGTGGGATGAGCAGGAACTGGAAATTGCCGGTGCGTACCGTATTGGAGAAGTCGCCAGAATACAGGAACAGTCAAACAGTCGTGGCATTTACAGTGAAGAGCTGTTTAGTTACAACGTGCAAAAAATGCAGCCTTTCTTTGAGCAGGGCATTGAATTGGGGCGTAGTTTTGTCAGCCCGAAGTACTGGGGACGTCGTAGTCTCGATTACCTTTGGTATGGCATCGGTGCTTACTTGAATAAATACCCGAATATTCGTTATTTATTTGGCCCGGTCAGCCTGAGTAACAGCTACCCTGACTTTGCCAAGGCGTTGATCGTCACTTATTACCAGCATTATTTTGCTGACGCTGACAAACTTGCCAGCGCTCGTGTACCGTATTTGCCGGAGAGCAGCCTCAAGCAACAGGTCTGGCAGACGTTTACAGGTAATGATGCCGAGCAGGACTTTAACGCGTTGCGTGAGCAACTGACGCATATGAACGTGATGGTACCGACCTTATACAAACAGTATGCCGATGTCTGTGAAGAGGGCGGTGTGCGTTTTATTGACTTTAATATCGATGCCGATTTCGGTCACTGTATTGATGGTCTGGTTATGGTCGACCTGCAGCAATTGAAGCCAGCCAAACGTAAACGCTATCTCGGCGACTAAAACCGCTTAAGCGTGGCAGTGTTTTAGTTTTTTACCACTGCCACAAAAGCAGGGCTCATTACGGCCCAGCTTGAGCGCGGGAAGAAATAAACCGTCGTGGTAATACCAGCGACCGGCTTCACAGGTAAAACGGGAACGTTCGTGTAACTGGCTAAATGGTGCGTCTTCGTAAAAAGCGACAAACTCCACCTCGGCGCGATCACCTTCCTGCTTGTGGTCCAGCACTTTCAGGCCCAACCAGCGTGTTTCTTTAATGGACTCAAGCAAAGCCTCACGCTCGCCGGGCTGACGCTTGGAGGGGTGCAGTGTGTCCAGCAAATAATCGACTTCACCCAGACAAAAGGCACTGTAGCGTGAACGCATAAGCTTTTCAGCGCTATCAGGATCGCTAGCTTGGCGGTGAAATGGCGAGCAGCATGCTGAATAGTCGAGACCACTTTGGCATGGGCAAGGTGCTGTATTTGCTGTCATAGGTAAAATGTATGTCGGGTTTTAAAGGCGCTATTTTAAGTTATACGCTGCATTATTTCGAAAAAGACGCACGAGCAGAAATGTGAAATAAATCACATTATTGCGAGTATCATTGAACAGGTCTAAAATGACTTTTACATCCTGTAGATGCGGGATGATGTCGATATCTACACGTTTAGCCAGAACACCTCCCGCTCCTTTTCGATGCTTCATCGAGGATAGGCTTATGGGAAGTGAATCGCAGCGTCAAATTTTATTATTCTCGCCTTCAGGTACCTCCCAGGCACTATTTGACCTGCTTGCGTCACATGGCTGGTCGATTCTTTTGGCAGACTCGGTAACACAGGCCAGAGCCATCCTCCGTCAGGATAAGCCATTAGTGGGTATCGTCTCGCTTGAGCTTGCTGATATTGACCCTCACCACCAGTCTCTAACTGATTTATTGGGACTGGAATCAGAGACCAACTGGATTTTATTACTGCCTGAGCGATCTCAACTCAGTGCCAGCAGACAAGCAGAGCTTGACCACATCATCTCGGCGTATTGTTTTGATTATCATCACGAGCCGATTCAGAACGACTTGTTTCTGGCCGTGCTTGGTCATGCCTATGGCATGGCCGAAGTGGCTAAGCATCCCGCCAGAATAAGTTCTAGCAGTTATTCACGCTTTGGCATTATCGGTAAAAGCAAGGCGATGCAAACCCTGTTCAATCAAATTGATAAGGTCTGCAAACTAGATGCCCCTGTGTTGATAAGCGGCGAAACAGGCACAGGAAAAGAATTAGTCGCTAATGCCATTCACTATCACTCGCGACGCTCAGACAAGCAACTGGTGGTTATTAACTGTGGCAGCCTTGCGGATAGTTTGGTGCAAGCTGAGTTATTTGGTTATGAGAAAGGAGCTTTCACCGGGGCCTATAAGCGCAAAATAGGGCGTATTGAAGCCAGCGATGGAGGAACCTTATTTCTCGATGAAGTCGGCGATTTGCCGCTATCACAACAGGCCAATCTCCTACGTTTTTTGCAGGAAAACACCATTGTCAGGGTAGGGGGGCGTGATGAGATCCCCGTGGATATCCGGATTATTGCCGCCACCAATATTGATCTCAAACAGGCTATGGTCAAAGGTCTGTTTCGAGAAGATTTGTTTTACCGCCTGAATGTGCTGCACCTTGAAGTACCCCCATTACGTGAACGTGATGAGGATATCGAATTACTCTGCCGTTATTTTCTTAGCCATGATTTGTGCGCCGCCAGTTCACATCCAAAAGGCTTGAGTGCCGAAGCCATGCATGTCATTCAACAGCATGTATGGAAAGGCAATGTCAGAGAGCTGGCTAACGCCATTCAGCATGCCCAAATCATGTGTGAGCACCGTCTGATTCAGCCTAGTGATCTTGAACTGGAAAAACGCCAGCATCCCAGAGAACACACCACACTGGAAGAAAGTCGTGCCGATGCCGATCGCAATGCGATTCAAGGTGGTCTACGACAAAGTCAGAACAATATTAGTCAAGCTGCTGAATTATTGGGTATTTCACGGGTCACGTTGCATCGTTTAATCAACAAGTACCAGCTTAAAACCGACTAATCATCCACTGTTTCATTTCTGAAACAGTCTCCCCACACTTATCTATCGGCCCCAATACGTTGCTAAACGTGGCCTTTCAATAAACACAGTACTAGCAATCAGATGTGCTGTATCAAGGTTGAAACAGTTTCGCTTCAATCTAGCCTTTATATAACTAAAAGAAATTTAGAAAATCCATATAAAACAAATGGATACTTCCTATGGCTCGAAGATTGCCCTTATAGCTATGTGCTGGATGAAGCAATGCCTATTGCTTACAGGCCAGCTCGTGGACAAATAAAAATGTGGTGCACACCTAGGGTGCAAACACATAAAGGAGAAAAGTATGGATATTTTTTGTAAAAGTTTTATAGCGAAATGCTGTTGTCTTGGACTTTTGACGGCTAGCAGTTTGGCTTTTGCGGCTCCATTCCCCAATATTCCCGGCGTTGAATTAGATGGTGATTCAGTGGATACCTTGCCACCACCACCTGCTCCCTCTGGTGGAGACATGTTGGATGACTGGAATACCTTCTGGAATGGCGGAGCTAATAATGGTCTGGGTAGTGCGTTTACAACAAGTGGTATCCTCGCAGACACAGACATGTACGTATTCCGTAAAGGGTCCAAAGATGTCAGAGACATTGATGAATGGCACTTTGAGATAGGTTCATCGCCTCCCAAAAACAACATTGAATTTGCTGGTTGTTCAGCTTATAACGTTTCCGGTGACTTGGTTACCTACTGTATGGCGAACCGTGAAGTGACCAACGGTACGGCCACCACGGCATTTTGGTTTTTCGGTAACAATATCGAAGCGAACGAAGCAACCGGTGATTTCACAGGCGTTCATGCCATAGGTGATGTCTATGTTGCTGTCGACCATGATAATGGCGGTAAGATTGGTGAGATCGCTATTTTTGAATGGGATGGCAGTGATTTGATTGAAATTGCCCGTTCTGTAAACCTGTTAGGCACTCCGGGAACATACTGCTTTGATGTTGATGGTAATGGCGATGAGGATGTCTGCGCCACAACTAACTCTGGTACCCCCAGTTTGCCATGGGATAACCCACAGATACAGGAGCCAGGCTCATTTCTAGAAGTCGGTATCAACCTTAGTGAAGTATCACCAAGCCTGACTTGTGTATCCAGTGCGATGGCTACCGACCGTGCCTCTACTTCAATTCAGGCACAAACCAAAAACTTCCTGCTGTTCCCATTTAATGTGTGCGGCGTTGAAGTAACGAAAAGCTGTAAATCACCGGTATTGCTGGATGCTAGTACTCTGCAATACACCATTGA
>JASBUF010000083.1 GCA_030148085.1 Methylophaga sp.
CCGGACAAGTCGGTGCATCGGTCGCCTCCACGCTGGCACGCGAGGACGACGACGTCACCCTCGTTGATACCGATAACAGCAATCTGCAGAAGCTGCAGGATCACTACGATATCCGCACCATTCAGGGTGAAGCTTCGCACCCCGATGTACTGGCCCGCGCCGGTGCCGAAGATGCCGACCTGATTCTGGCCGTCACCAACAGTGACGAAACCAATATGGTGGCCTGTCAGATCTGCCATACCCTCTACAACACGCCGACCAAGATTGCCCGTATCCGGAGCACCGGTTACCTGTCGACACCACAACTGTTCGACAAGGAAAACCCGCAGGCGATTGCCATCGACATGCTGATCAGCCCCGAGCAAATTGTCACCGAATATATCCAGCGTCTGATCAGTCACCCCAACGCCTTGCAGGTGCTCGACTTCTCTGATGGCAAGATCCAACTGGTCGCGGTACGCGCTGTCCATGGCGGCCCTTTGGTGGGTCACCCGCTACGCGACTTACGCCAACATATTCCAAAAACCGAAACCCGGGTTGCCGCCATATTCCGTGAAGGCCGTCCAATCACGCCGACCGGTGATACCGTGATTCAGGCTGATGACGAAGTGTTCTTCATTGCCGCGACCAAAGATATCCGCGCCGTGATGGGGGAACTGTGCCGACTGGAAAAACCTTATCGCCGCATTATGCTGGCTGGTGGCGGCAATATCGGTGCTCGTCTCGCCAAAGCATTGGAAAACAAATATCAAATCAAGATTATTGAAGCCAATCCGGCACGGGCTGAGTACCTGTCTGAAGAGCTTGAAAACTGTATCGTACTGCTTGGCGATGTCGCCAACGAAGAACTGTTACTGGAAGAAGAAATCGACAAGGTCGATCTGTTCTGTGCACTGACTAATGACGATGAAGCCAATATACTGTCAGCGATGCTGGCCAAGCGGCTGGGCGCAACCAAGGTGCTGTCTTTGATTAACCGCGCGGCCTATGTCGATCTGGTGGAAAGCGGCAATATTGATATCGCATTATCTCCACAGCAGGCCACTATCGGTAGTCTGCTCGCACATATCCGCCGTGGCGATATTGTTGCCGTGCACTCTTTGCGTCGCGGTGCGGCCGAAGCCTTGGAAGCGATTGCACATGGTGACAGCAGCTCGTCCATGGTGGTCGGTCGCCGCATTGATGAAATCGACCTACCGCCGGGCACCACTATCGGTGCCATCGTACGTGGTGAAGAGGTCGTTATCGCCCATCATGATACGATCATTGAGTCAGAAGACCATGTCATCCTCTTTTTGGTCAATAAGCGCTATATTAAAGAGGTAGAGCGTTTATTCCAGGTCGGTTTCACATTCTTCTAGGAGCGAGATGGAGTCCACATTACAAAACCACTTTCTGATCGCCATGCCCGCCCTGATTGATTCCTTCTTTTATCGATCAGTGGTCTACCTGTGCGAGCACGATCAGAACGGTGCAATGGGCCTTATTATCAACCGCCCGACTAAGGTCATGCTGGAAGAACTGCTGACTCACCTGAAAATCGATAACCACTCCGACTACATCAAGAACACGCCCGTATTATTCGGCGGCCCGGTACAAAAAGGTCAGGGCATGGTGATCCACGACCAGCAGGATGCGGGTTGGAAATCCAGCCTGCAGCTCACCGACAATGTCTTTCTGACTACTTCCACCGACATCCTTGAAGCCATCGGCACCGAACAGGGTCCGCAACACGCTTTAGTCACGCTGGGTTACGCCGGCTGGGGTGCCGGTCAACTGGAACAGGAGCTTGCCGATAACAGCTGGCTCACTGTTCGCGCTAATCACGAATTACTGTTTGATACTCCCGCGGATGAGCGCTGGCAGGAAGCTGCCAAGCTGCTGGGCATCGATATCAACCTGATGTCCAACACCACGGGGCATGCATGACGACGGCTCGAACCATACTCGGCTTTGACTTTGGCATGAAGAATATTGGCATTGCCGTCGGTCAGGATCTGACCAAAACGGCCAATCCACTCACCGCTATCAAAGCACGTGATGGTATTCCGGACTGGGATCAAATCGAGCGTCTACTCAAAGAATGGCAACCCGCCCTGCTAGTCGTCGGCTTGCCACTGAATATGGATGGCACTGAACAGGAAATGACCGCTGCCGCGCGCCGCTTCGGCAATCGCCTGCATGGACGTTTTGGTCTGCCTGTAGAATGGCAGGATGAACGCCTCACCACTTACGAAGCGCTGGATCAAATGGGGATCCGCAGTAAAATGGACAGCCGTCAGCGCAGCGACGTCGACCAATTATCGGCACAACTCATACTTCAATCATGGCTGAATCAACAATGAGCATCGCTTTTTCACACTCTCAGGTTCAGGAGCTGCTGGACACCATGGCCGCGGAAATCCGCGAACGACTCGGTGACCATCAGCCCCTGCTGATCGGCATTCATACCGGTGGCGTTTGGGTAGCCAAAGCCCTGCAGGAACGGCTCGGTCCGGACTTCTTTGACGCCCCCCTCGGTACCCTGAATATTGCCTATTACCGCGATGACTTTACCCGTATCGGCATGCATCCCCAGGTGACCCCGTCTGACTTACCGTTCAGCGTCGATGGTCGCCATCTGCTGCTGGTTGATGATGTGCTGCACAGTGGCCGAACCACCCGCGCCGCGCTCAATGAAATCTTTGACTACGGCCGCCCGGCAAGCGTGACGCTGGCCACGCTGATCGAACGTAATGGCCGCGAACTGCCCATTCAGCCAGATATTATTGGCGAATCCATTGAACTGGACCGGGATCAACACATCAAACTGGTCAACAATCAGGGTCTGGCGGTGGAATGCCGTCAAAAGGGAGCCGTCGATGCAGAATAACCAACTGACCGATCAAGGTCAGCTGCGACACTTCCTGACCATCGAGGGCCTGAAAAAGCCCTTACTGACCGAGATCATGGATCGCGCCGAACAGTTCTCCGGCATTACCCAGCGTCAGGTCAAAAAAGTCCCACTCCTGCGTGGCAAGACCATTGTGAACCTGTTCTTTGAGAACTCAACCCGCACCCGCTCAACCTTTGAACTTGCCGCCAAGCGCCTGTCAGCGGACGTAATGAACTTTAATATCAGCACCTCGGCGACCTCCAAAGGTGAGAGTCTGCTCGATACCCTGCATAACCTGGAGTCGATGCACACCGATATGTTTGTGGTGCGCCACAACCAGAGCGGCGCCGCCGAGTTTATTGCCCAGCATGTCGCCCCCCATGTCAGTGTGATCAATGCTGGTGATGGCTGTCATGCCCACCCTACCCAAGCCATGCTCGATATGTTCACTATACGTCGGCATAAGCAGGAATTTCATAACCTGCGTGTCGCTATCGTCGGTGATATTCTGCATTCCCGTGTGGCACGCTCACAGATCCAGGCACTGGCCATCTTAGGTGTGCCGGAAATCCGCGTTATCGGTCCGAAAACACTACTGCCGAATGACTGCCAGACTCTTGGCGTGCATGTTTACCACGATATCGAAGCCGGACTCGATGGGGTCGATGTCGTCATCATGCTAAGGCTCCAGCTGGAACGCATGCAAGGCGCCTTGCTGCCGAGTGCACGTGAATACTTCCATTGTTACGGCCTCACTGAAGAAAAACTGAAACTGGCCAAACCTGACGCGATAGTGATGCACCCCGGCCCGATTAACCGCGGCGTCGAAATTGCCTCCAGCGTGGCTGACGGCCCGCAATCAGTCATTCTGGAACAGGTCACCCATGGTATTGCCATCCGGATGGCGGTGATGTCGATGGCCCTCGGCACACAATCCGAACAACACGAGATAACAGCATGAAGATCCGTATTAAGAACGGCCGCGTGATTGACCCGGCGAGCCAGCTTGATGCCCGTCAGGATGTCTGCATTGCCGATGGCAAAATTGTCGCTATGGGTGATAGCTTGACCGACTTTGATGCCGATCGCGTGATTGATGCCACAGGCCTGATGATCATACCGGGGCTGGTTGATCTCAGCGTTCGTTTACGCGAACCCGGTCAAGAGCATACTGCCACCATTCTCAGCGAAACCTCTGCCGCCGCGGCAGGCGGTATCACCACGCTCTGTGTGCCGCCAGACACCGATCCCGTGATCGATAATCCTGCGGTGGTTGAGCTGATTGAAGATCGAGCAAAAAAATCCGCTAGAGCCATGGTGTTGACCGTCGGTGCCATGACGCAGAACCTTGGCAGTGAACTTCTGGCCGAAATGGCGAGACTCAAAGCGGCCGGCTGCATAGGTTTCAGTAACGGCTTATCAGCTATCAAGAATAGTGTGATTCAGCAGCGCGCCATGGCCTATGCCGCCACACTGGATATGACCCTGTTCCTCAATTCGGTCGATCCGTGGCTGCAAAAACAGGGCTGCGTGCATGAAGGTGCGGTCAGCTCCCGTCTCGGTCTCGCCGGCATTCCGGAAAGTGCAGAAACCATCGGCGTCAGTCGTGATTTAGTCCTGATAGAACAAACTGGAGTACGTGCTCACTTTCATAATTTATCCAGCGGAAAAGCGGTCAAATTGATTCGTGACGCACAAAACCGTGGGCTACCGGTGACCGCCGATGTCAGTGCCCATCATCTGCATTTATCGGAACACGATTTGGGTAATTACGACAGCCTCAGTCATGTACTACCGCCTCTGCGCAGTATCCGTGACCGCGAACAACTGCAACAGGGTGTGCGTGACGGCGTGATTGCCGCCATATCCTCACATCATCAGCCATTGGATCGCGATGACAAACTCGGTCCCTTTGCCGAAACGCAGCCGGGTATTTCCGGCCTGGAAACCTTGCTGCCATTGACGATGAAACTGGTCGAGGATGATGAAATTGATTTACACCGCGCCCTGGCAGCATTGACCTGTAATCCGGCCGATATTCTCGGTATTGACGCCGGACAACTGAAAGTTGGTGCCACTGCCGATCTCTGTCTGATCGATCCGGATTCTGAATTTGAGTGCCAGCCACTGAACTTTGTCAGTGCCGGTAAAAATAGTCCGTTTGAGGGCTGGTTATTTAATCATCAGGTTAGCCATACTCTATTTCATGGTCGTCTGGTGTTTGAACGTGACTGATATGCAAGGATAGATACATGCTAAAAACCCGATTTTTACTTTTGCTAAGCCTGATTGTTATGTTGCCTGCGCTTTCTGCCTGCAGCCCGGAAGTCGGCAGCGACAAATGGTGCCAAAACATGGAAGCCAAACCGAAAGGTGACTGGACTGCCAACGAAGCCACAGACTTCGCCAAGCATTGCCTGTTTAAGACTGATGACAACTAAAATTTATGCACTCGATTTTGATGGCGTGATCTGCGACAGCGCTGTTGAAACTGCTACTGCTGGCTGGATGGTTGCCCGACAGCTGTGGAGCGACATGCCTGACACACTGCCGGAAGAGCTGTTATCCAGCTTCCGTCAGGTACGCCCGGTGATGGAAACCGGTTATGAGGCCGTGCTGATCATGCGTCTGCTGTTTGAGGGTATGGACAGCAACACGCTGATCAATGCTTTCCACCATCAGACCGAAGCCTTGATGATCCGCGATGGACTGAACGAAGATGAATTGAAAGAAATCTTCGGACACACCCGCGATGAGTGGATAGCCGAGGACTTTGCCAGCTGGATTGACATGAACCCGTTGTTTGCCGGTGTCGCAGACAAGTTACAGCAGCTTGATACCGACAACAGTTTCATCATCACCACTAAGCAGGAGCGCTTTGTTGATCACATTTTGAGTGCCAACAATATTCATTTCCCGAATGAAAAGATTTTTGGCCTCGACCGCAATTTGAGCAAACAGCAGATCCTGTCCGATCTGAGTCTGGAACAGCCGGATGCTGAAATCCTGTTTGTTGAAGACCGCCTGCCGACCTTGATCAATGTCATCACCGATGACCGTCTGGACAAGGTGCGCTTATTTCTCGCTGACTGGGGCTATAACACGGCGCAGGATCGTGACAGTGCCGCCAGCATCCAACGAATCAAAACCATCAGCCTCAGCGATATGCAGCAGCTCTAGGGCTTGCCGAAACCGCCACCGCCCGGCGTTTGTATTTCTATCTCATCACCAGCCTGCAGCTGTGTTTCGGCGCAAGCCGCAAGCGTCTCGCTAGACCCATCATGACGGAGAACCCGGTTAACTCCTGGCGCTCCGGCTTCGCCGCCAAGTAGACCAAAAGCAGGCTCCGTTCGGCCATTGGACAAAATGCTCACCGTCATCGGCTCGGTAAACTGCAAACGCCTGATTGCCCCGTTACCGCCCTGCCAACGGCCTTTTCCGCCAGAATCCGGACGTATGGCATGTTGAATCACTCTGACCGGATAGCGGCTTTCCAGCACTTCCGGATCCGTCAGGCGTGAATTGGTCATCAGGGTCTGAACCACCGGGCAGCCGTCAAAACCCTCTGTGAGTTCACCACACTCGTTAAATACACCGCCCGCGCCACTGCCACCGGCAAGCGTTTCATAATACTGATACTGCTGATTACCAAAGCTCAGGTTATTCATGGTCGGCTGCGCTGAGGCCATCACCCCAAGCGCGCCATATAA
The DNA here is from genome assembly GCA_030148085.1 of Methylophaga sp. GTDB lineage: Bacteria > Pseudomonadota > Gammaproteobacteria > Nitrosococcales > Methylophagaceae > Methylophaga. Next base: position 6,586 of record JASBUF010000083.1, read on the forward strand.
AGCATTGGTAATACAAGTAGATGTTTCCACATTACCTGCCACTACCGCTGCTGGATAACGCGGGTTGAGCATCGAGCCTTCGGGGATAATCAACTTAAGCGGCTTCAAACAACCGGCATTGAGTGGAATATCGTCATCCACCAATGTACGAAACACATAGAGTACAGCGGCAATCGCGACCGCTTTCGGCGCATTAAAGTTATTGGCCTGCTGTTTACTGGTACCGGAGAAATCAATGGTTGCTTCACGCGCCTTATTGTCGACGTGGATAGCCACCGTGATCTGACTGCCATTATCGAGTTTGACCTGGAACGCACCGTCTTTAAGGCGATGCAGCACGGCTCTAACTGCCGCTTCGGCATTATCCTGTACATGTTGCATATAGGCCTGCACTACCCGAGCACCATAGTCATTGCAGAGGCGACGTAATTCCTGCACGCCTTTTTCATTGGCGGCGACCTGGGCTCGCAAGTCGGCCAGATTCTGCCCGCTATTGCGTGCCGGATACGGCCCCTGCTCAAGCAACTCAATAAGCGCCTGTTCCTGAAAAACGCCTTGCGCCACTAGTTTGAAGGTGCGGATACAGAGACCTTCCTGATCGATATGTGTTGAAAATGCCGGTACCGAACCCGGCGTGATTCCACCGATATCGGCATGATGACCACGACTGCCGACATAAAACCGTGGTGTTTTTTCATCAGCAATAAAGACCGGTGTGATCACTGTGATATCCGGCAAGTGGGTACCGCCATGGTAGGGATCGTTCAATAAAAACACATCACCTGCAGCCGTCGTGTCGCGATTGGCGTCGATCACCGATTTCACGCTCTCGCCCATTGACCCCAGATGTACCGGCACATGTGGCGCATTGGCAATCAACTGTCCGTCGGCATCAAACAGCGCACAGGAGAAATCCAGACGCTCCTTGATATTGACCGACAAGGCCGTGGTTTGCAGTTGCAACCCCATCTGCTCGGCAATATTCATAAACAGGTTATTGAACACTTCCAGCATCACCGGATCCGCTTGCGTATCGACATCGCCAGCACTGGCGCCTGCCGCAAGCTGCTTCAATAACAGGTGCTGCTTGCTGTTCACCTCAGCCTGCCAACCCGGCTCAATCACCGTTGTGGCATTGGCCTCAATCAAAATCGCTGGCCCGGCTATCATATCGCCAGCCCGCAAACAGCTACGATCAATCAACGATGCTTGATGCCAGCGTCCATGACTATAAAAACGACTGTTACTGAGTACGGGAATCTCTCGTGGCGGTTGTGGCTGCTGACTTGGCTCTTCGGGAACCGTACAGGCCAGTTTAGCCTCAACAGAAATCGCCTCGACTACCAGCGGCTTATCCTGCAGAAAGGAAAATTGTTGTTGATAGGCCTGCTCGAAGCCAGCCCTGATGGTTTCCAGCGCACCATTGGCAACCAGCAGCGCGGTATCACTGCCCTGATAGCGAATATGCAAGGACGGTTGCAAGCTCAGCTCTGCAGGATCGGCAAACTGCTGTCTTAATGCGGCTTCTGCCGATAATGATAGATCGGTGATGTTTTGTTGAATTTCTGCCATATTTTCTGGTGTTAGCGACAGATCGAGACTTTTTTCTTGGATCAGATTCTGATCGGCCAGCCCCATGCCATAAGCGCTGAGCACACCGGCAAAGGGATGAATCAGAATCTGTCGCATACCCAGCGCTTCGGCTACCAGACAGGCATGCTGGGCACCGGCGCCGCCAAAGCATTGCAGCAGATAGCGGGTGACGTCGTATCCGCGTGCCACCGAGATTTTTTTAATCGCATTGGCCATTTGCTGCACGGCAATGCGTATAAAGCCTTCAGCGACCTCCTCGGTGGCTAAACCGGTCTGCGTCGCAAAATCATCAAATTGTGTTTTGACCACCTCGCCATCAAGCGGCTGATCCGCGTCCGGCCCGAACACCTTTGGAAAATACGCGGGCTGAATTTTACCTAGCAATACATTGGCGTCGGTTACCGTTAGCGGACCGCCACGGCGGTAACAGGCCGGCCCCGGGTTGGCTCCGGCGCTTTCTGGCCCAACCCGCAGCCTCGCACCGTCAAACTGTAAAATCGAGCCGCCACCCGCGGCGACGGTATGGATACGCAGCATCGGCGCGCGCATGCGTACCCCGGCTACCTGGGTATCAAAATCACGTTCAAACTCACCGGCGAAATGCGACACATCGGTCGAGGTGCCGCCCATATCAAAGCCAATCACACGCTCAAAGCCGGCCTGCGCCGCGGTTCTCGCCATACCGACGATACCACCGGCTGGGCCAGACAAGATCGCGTCTTTACCCTGGAATGTCTCCGCATGGGTCAGACCACCGGACGATTGCATAAAATACAGCGGCACCCCCGGCATCTGGCTGGCGACCTGTTCAACATAACGTCGCAATATTGGGGATAAATAGGCATCCACTACGGTGGTCTCGCCACGGCTGACAAACTTGACCATCGGGCTGACTTGGTGCGAACAGCTGATCTGCTCAAAGCCTATTTCGCGGGCAATTTGTTCTGCCTGCTGTTCATGCTGTGGATAGCGATAGGCATGTAAAAAGACGATGGCCAGACTGCGAAAGCCCTGTTGGTAAAGCGCTTGCAGCTCGTGTCTTACTGTGGATTGATTTAATGGCGTCAGTACTTCACCATTCTGAGCGATGCGCTCCTGCGCTTCCATGACAGCCTGATACAGCAGATCCGGTCGCTGAATATGCCGATCAAACAATTTGGGGCGATTCTGATAACCAATCTGCAAGGCATCAGCAAAGCCCTGTGTGGTCAAAAGCGCTGTTGGCTCGCCTTTGCGCTCAAGTAAGGCATTGGTGGCAACGGTGGTGCCCATCTTGACCGAACTCACCATTGAGGCCGGGATCAAGGCATCCGCATCCAGCCCTAATAAGGCACGAATACCAGCAATAGCGGCATCCTCGTATTGCTCAGGATTTTCTGACAGCAGTTTGTGGGTGACAAGGCTACCATCCGGTTTTCTGGCCACGATATCGGTAAAGGTACCGCCGCGGTCGATCCAGAACTGCCACATATCAAGGTACAGATATCTGCTCTAAACGAGCACGTCCTATCAGCTCCTTAGCCACTTCATCGAGAAGTATTGAGCGTTGGAATGCCGACAGGTGATTATCATCTGTGTAATACACCTCCATATCATCATGCGTCATACAAAGTCCCTGCACCTTGTCGTTACAGAGCCACTGATGCGGATATACACGATAAATTTTCTTTGTCTTTATCTCGTCCAGAACCGCAAAGCTCTCTTTGCTTCGATGTTGATAGTCCCGATAGCTGGTCGTGATCGGTGACTCAGTTAAAGTCGCAGCAACGTCAACAAGCTCTACACCCTGAAGCAGCTTGTTTAATTCTGCCGGAACATTTTCCCCTACCTCAGGCACAGGATAAATTAACACCACGCTATGACCATATTGAGCTAATGCTTCAATACCCTGCTTGAAAGCCTGCATCATGTCACCTGTTAGCTGCTCTCTGGACTCTGTAGGGGCAGTACTATGACGAAACTCATACTTTGACGCTTGCTCCTCCACTGCCCCTCCCATCGCCTGATGCTCGCTATTTAGAAATGTCTTACCACTGAAATACAGGGGGAGTCTACTTGCTACAATGACCAGTGATGGCGGGTGATCACGCAAAGTTTGCAGCCGACTGGTTTGATATTCACTCGTGCATTTTTTAGCTGACTCAACACCACGATCCAACCTGTCAAAGTTAGGTAAAAACGGACAGCCACCTTTGGTCAAGTCATGTACTTGCGTTGTACTTGGTAAGACTTTTCGAATTTCTGGTTCCAGAATAGCGGCATGGGAGTCTCCCAATAAAAAGACATTCTCAATCTGATACTGCACCAGATAAGCACCAAACTCTGTTGCAAACCGGTCCGTTCGATCCGACTTGAGTGCTTTTTGAATAATCGGGGGCAAGCGATCACTGAGACCCTCTTTAAAAACCCAGTAGCCAAGCAACGCGGTGACAAGCACCGTAGCTGCGATAATCACAGATAGAAACGTTCGCAGAGCGACTTTATTTCTGTCTCGAAATGGTTTTTCCAGCAAAAAATAAGTCAATATCGACAACAGAAAAGTAAAAACAAACCACTGTAGTTTGTCATGCCAGGTGGGGGTTGAATCAGCAATACGTCCGAAAGCAAAAACCGGGTAATGCCAGAGGTAAAGGGAGTATGAGATCAAGCCTACTCCAACGAAAACACGGCTGGAGAGAATCTGAGTCACCACATCATCTTTGTGTGCGTAGGCAATCACCAGTAATGTTCCTAAAACCGGAATTAGCGTGATATAACCCGGGTGCCGTGACTCAAAATCAATGTACACGATTGCCCACACAATCATTACTATGCCAAGGCCGGGAGCTAATCGTGAAAGAAAAGTTGAGGAGTTCGATAGGTTTGTCGCACTTTGCGACATAACGATAGCCAAAGCGGCTCCTGCCAGTAACTCCCAGAAACGGCTCGGTAGCATATAAAATGAAAATGAGCTGTCTCGCGTCGTCATCCATACAGAAAACTCGAGACTAATAACAATACCGGCCGCGATTACCAGTAAGAGGTATCGCCTAAAATAACGAAATAACAGGCCAAGCAGTATAGGAAACACAATGTAATATTGCTCTTCTACCGCTAAAGACCAGGTGTGCAAAAATGGCTTCAATAAAGCAGATTGAGCACCATACTCCTGCAAGCTGTAGTGCCAGAATATATTGGACCCAAATAGCTGAGAACTCAGCACCGACCATGCGTAGTTGATGAGCTCACTCGGGAGCAGAAAGTGCCAGGCCAAAGGTAATGAAGCAATGATGACAACAAGTAAGGCAGGGAGGAGCCTTCTCGCACGCCGTTCATAAAAACGAGCTATCGAGATTCGTCCGGTTTGTTGCAACTCTTTGAGCAATATGCCGGTAATCAGGAATCCGGATATAACAAAAAAGACATCAACACCTAAGTAACCACCGCTAAAAAACTGTTGTCGTCCAATAAACAATTCAGCGTGATAGAGCAGCACCGACACTACCGCTAAGGTACGTAATCCGTCTATTTCCGGTCTGTAAGTGAGCATGCTTTCTAGTGTTGAGAAATTGAAGATATTAGCACATATCGAACACAAGACTTTTGCTGACCGATGGCCAGATGAACCGTAATATCCGTGAGATTATGAAGCGCTTTATGGAAACTGGCTTCACTAAGATAAAAGAAAAAAGTGGCGGAGCGGACGGGACTCGAACCCGCGACCCCCGGCGTGACAGGCCGGTATTCTAACCAACTGAACTACCGCTCCGCTGTTTTTCTTTTTTAACCGTCTCTGAAGAGTCGGTTGCGAGAAGCGTGAGAATATACAGCAATTTTTCAAAAGGTGTTAGTGTTTCTTGAAAAATTTTTTACACTGCCTCAATCGACCCATTTCCAGAAGCTTTTTTTGGCTTGTTGCAGCTTTTCATAGCCTGCCAGCAAGGCTTGGTGGCGAGCAAAACCCTCCAGACTCAGACCCGGCGTATGCAACTCATGGAACACCGTGCGTGCTTCAACGATCTCAATACCAACAATCACATTCTGCTCGCCATACATCTGCGCCAGTGCCTGCTGATAGTGAGCATAATCGCGCGTTTCATCCCATTTGATATCAAGCAAAGCACGCAGGCAACGGTAGAATCGCAGCTGCTCTTCACTGCCCTGCCCCAGCGATAAACACCAGTCCACCCATTCCAGCGCCTGCTCATCCTGCAATGCAAGACATAACATCAGCTTGATTTCGCCGAGACGAACCGTGGCCCACAGGGTGCCAGGATCAGGCGCAAGGCCAATGAACTGTGCCACCGGGGTGTGATCGTTAAAGCCTCCGTCTTCCAGCGCAACAAGCAGGTCACTCCAACTTTCTTCATCACCCTGCTTCAGTGATAACAGCGCTTCGCGAAACAAAGCACCTTCATTATTGTTTTCCCAGAGCAGCTCATCGACAGGGTAAATGTCCGACATGCCTGGCACCAGAATACGGCAGGCATAGACATCAAGGTGCTGGTAATCGGCAATATAAATCTCGAAACCGAGTTGATGAATAATGTCTGTCAGGTAACTGAACTCATCACGGGTGCTGGCATCATGATCCCAGTCGACAAAAACAAAGTCCGGCGTCGCGCGGAAAAAGTCATAAGACACATAGCCGCTGGAGTCGATAAAGTGCATTTCCAGATTGGCGGGTGACGCAACTTCATCCATATCAAAGGTCGGCGGATGAAACACATCCAGTTGATCCAGACCGCGTCCCTGCAACAGCTCGGTCACGGTTCGCTCCAGCGCTACTTCAAAGCTTGGATGCGCGCCAAATGAGGCAAACACCGAACCATCGACTGGATTAATCAGTGTCACATTCATCACCGGAAATTGACCGCCCAGCGAGGCATCAGCGACTTTCAGGTGATAGCCGTGCTGACGCAGTTCCGCCAGCGCCGCTTCAATTTTGGGGAAACGGGCAATGACGTCGGCAGGCACTTCAGGCAGACATAGGCCTTCGGCAATAATGCGGTTTTTTACATAGCGCTCAAACACCTCGGACAAGCCCTGCACCCGCGCTTCATTCTGCGTGTTACCCGCCGACATGCCGTTACTGACGTAAATATTGCCGATCACATTGACCGGGAAATAACACGTCTCGCCATCAGAAACACGGTTATACGGCACCGCACAGATACCACGCTCGGCATTGCCGGAGTTGGTGTCCACCAGCTGATCAGCACGCAGTTCACGGTTGGGATCGAAGTGATCCCACAAATCGTCATCCAGCAACCCTGCCGGCATCTCGCCATTTTCTGAAACAAACCAGCGCTCATCAGGGTAATGGACAAACTCGGCCTGACTGTAGTGTTCACCCAGATAAAAATCAGCGAAGAAGTAGTTGCAGCTCAAGCGCTCAAAATACTCACCCAGCGCACTGGCTAGACAGGCCTTGGCAGTGCTGCCCTTACCATTGGTAAACATCAGTGGACAGGTTTTGTCTCGAATATGCACCGAGTAGACATTGCTAATCGGGTTCAGCCAGGAGGCCTCTTCAATATCAAAGCCGAAGGCTTTCAACTTGGCCTGCATCGTGGCGATACTGGTTTCCAGATCGCTGTCTTTACCTTTGATGAATGTTTTTTCTGTCATGGTGTATTCCAAAAAAATAACCCCCTGGCCGAGAAACGAACAGGGGGCTTGATGCTTTTTAAAGAAGTCGAATTACATGGCCTGGGCTTCGGCAATTGCTTTTTTGGCCAAACGACCTTCCGCGCCTTTCGCATCTGCTGCGATAATCGCCGCCAGATTCACCGGCTTCCCAACAATGATTGCGCCGCCCATTCCGGCACCAATATGCGGTGTGCATTTATACACATAGATACCTTCAACGGTAAAAGTCCGCTGGTAATTTTCACCCAGTGCTGAGTGCCAGGCTTCTGCACCTTCTGGGATCAAACCTTCCAGAGACTGGGTATCGTGAGTCGGCATATTTTCCCAAGCGACAGTATCACCGGGCTGGATCTTGATGACCAACGGTTCATATTTCAAACCTTGAGCCGTGACGATATGAATGGCACCACCTGACGCCGCTGGCTGACTTTCTTCAGCTGGCTCAGGCACAACATCAACGATCGCTTCCTCTACTACCGTTTCAGGTACGGCTTCGCTTGCATCTTCCATATGCTCCGTCACCGTTTCGTTGATACCGCCGGCATCATTCTGGGCTAGGGGTTCTGTAGTTTCATCCATGACCGCAGCCGGCGCAACCGCACTTTCTTCAGCCATCGTAGCTTCCGACTCTGGTGTCGACACATCGCCATAACGTTCCTTGCTGTCATGGTCAAAAACCGAGGTCGACGCCACGACCACAAAGATCGCGACAATAGCGATAATGACCGCAATCATGATTGCTTTATTCTTATACATAATCCCTCCTGATTAATAAGATACAAGCCCATCATAACACCACTGAATGACCAACTTGTGTCGATAAAATCAAAATCCACAGCACACTTTTCTGCCATAATAACCCGCCCGCAAGGACAAACAGGCCTTGCTCCAGATTCCCGGCGTATCGCCAAGGCTATCTCCAGATACCGACAACCTGCCACTAGCAGATGTTTCAGACCAGTAACACTTGGCAGTTATCGGGGAATGTATCTGTCGCGCCCCCAAAGCGCCGCGACCACACTGATTCAGCTTTTTTAGAGTATTTTTATGACATTTTCTTCTCTCGGTCTGGCCGAGCCAATTTTGAACGCTATTGCCGATCAGGGTTACAACACCCCGTCACCGATTCAAGCCCAAGCGATTCCGGAAATCCTCAAGGGACGTGATGTGATGGCTGCCGCTCAAACTGGCACCGGAAAGACCGCAGGTTTTACCCTGCCGATCCTGCATCGACTGGCCGACGGTAAACCAGCCGGCGCCAATCAGGCGCGGGCGCTGGTATTAACACCGACCCGTGAACTGGCCGCACAGGTGGCTGACAGCATCCAGACCTATGGTAAATACCTGTCTTTGCGTTCCAGCGTGGTATTCGGTGGTGTCAAAATCAATCCGCAGATGATGCGACTACGCAGAGGCACCGATATTCTGGTGGCGACTCCAGGTCGTCTGCTTGACCTGTATCAACAAAACGCCATTCGTTTTAATCAACTGGAAGTGCTGGTCTTGGATGAAGCGGATCGCATGTTGGATATGGGCTTTATTCACGATATCCGCAAGATTATTAATTTCCTACCTAAAAACCGCCAAAACCTGCTGTTTTCGGCGACGTTCTCGCAAGATATCCGTAACCTCGCCAAACAATTAGTGCATAACCCGGCGGAAATTTCCGTCGCGCCAGCCAACAGCACTGCTGTAACCGTTAAACAATGGCTGGTGCCGGTGGATAAAAAGCAGAAATCGGCTTTGCTAAGCCATTTGATCAGAGAGAATAACTGGTTTCAGGTACTGGTCTTCTCACGTACCAAACATGGTGCAAATAAGCTAACGCGTTACCTCGAAACCGACGGACTCAAAGCTGCCGCGATTCATGGCAACAAAAGTCAGTCAGCACGTACTAAAGCCCTGGCCGACTTCAAATCTGGTGAGATTCAGGTATTAGTGGCCACCGATATTGCCGCGCGCGGGCTGGATATCGATCAGCTCCCCCATGTCGTCAATGTCGATTTGCCGCAAGTCGCCGAAGACTATGTGCATCGTATCGGTCGCACCGGCCGTGCTGGCGCTACCGGTGAAGCGGTTTCTTTGGTCTGCGCCGATGAAATTGATCTGCTCAATAGCATCGAAGGTCTGATTGGCAAAACCCTGCCGCGTGAGTTTATCGACGGCTTTGATCCGATACACAGCCTGCCCGAGTCACGCCCTGTGCAACACAAGCACCGCCCCAAAAAACCGAAAAAACCTCGTGTCGATCACCGTGATGGCGCTCGCAGCGAAACGGCGCACAAAAACAAACAACGCCGCCCTGAAAGCACTGCAAAACGCCGCCGCCCATCAAGAGGCAGCCGGCAACAGACTCAGTGATGACGTGTCGGCTTCGGCTGACGCGTTGTGCGTAAGTACGGTGTTACCGTGTTAAATCCGGATGGGAACAGCTCGCGCGCATCCTCATCACTGACCGTGGGCACAATGATCACATCCTGACCAGCATGCCAGTTCACCGGTGTCGCCACCTTAAACTCAGAAGTAAGCTGAATCGAATCCAGTACGCGTAGGATCTCGTCAAAATTACGCCCTGTAGTCATTGGATAGGTAAGCATCATGCGGATGGTTTTATCCGGCGCAATCACAAACACTGAGCGCACGGTGGCATTATTTGCGGCAGTGCGGCCCTGTGATCCACCCGGCTCCGCTGCCGGTAACATGTTATAGAGCTTGGCTACCGCCAAATCACAGTCGCCGATGATCGGGTAACTGATTTTGTGGCCTTGGGTCTGCTCAATATCTTCCTGCCACAGCAGGTGATCCTCGACCGTGTCGACGCTAAGACCAATGACTTTGCAGTGACGGCGTTCAAACTCTTTATTCAAACCGGCCATGTAGCCCAGCTCCGTGGTGCAAACCGGTGTGAAATCTTTAGGGTGTGAAAACAAGATGCCCCAGTGATCCCCCAGCCATTGATGAAACTGGATCTGGCCATGGGTGGTCTGGGCGGTGAAATCAGGCGCTTTATCGTTAATTCTCAGTGACATAACAGCCTCCTCTGATTAACTTAGCCTTGCTGAAATATTCAGCCTTTCATGTGTTTAATCATAACGCCGTCATGGGCAAAATAGCGAATAAATCAGTCTTTATTCACTTCACGTTTATCGATATACATCAACACAATCTGCCTATCGGTGTAGATGGCATTGCTGCTGTGCTGACGAATGCCGTCATAGAACGCTTTAAACTTGGGATCACGCTGTTTCATTCCTTGCAGATCCTGCATTAAGACTTCAGCCTGGAAGGCGGTCGGTGCGGTATCAAAATGATGTGATGCACAAAATACTGCCAGCGTCTGCTGCGCTTGATCGGCTTTCGCCTGATTCGCCTCATCAAAAATACAGCTGTGATAATTTTTCTGTTCTTCCGCTAGTGCCGATGCTGAAACCACCAACAGTAAAGCCTGCAGATAGCGTGCATATGGTGTCATTACGCTCACTCCTTATTGAGTGAAGCTGTGACCCAGATAGGCGCGAAGTAGTTCCAGCCCGACATGAGGGCCGTGCTTGAGCCGATAGGCGATTTTGCTGTGAATATTGGTGACTGCCAGCGCGCCCCAATAACGACTATCGCGGCTGGCATCACGGTTATCGGCGAGCAAGAATACGGCTTCTTGCGGAACTGTCGTTTCGACAACACCTTCCGGCAGTTTTCGCTGGTTAAGCAGATCATCCAGATACAGTTCCGACTGCCAACGACCATCCACAAATAAACCACCGCCATGCACGGTAAGCCGTTCGCCGGGCAGACCGACAATGCGTTGTATATCCATCCCACCATGTTCGGGATGGGTAAACACCACCACATCCCCCCTCTGCAAAGTAGCTGTCTCCGGCGCTTGCCGGGTAATCAGCAGCCACTCGTGTTTGTTGATGGTGCCAGCCATCGAGTTGACCTGTACCTGATAAGGTATCAACCCCGATTTGAGTGACAGCAGCCACAGCCAAACCACTATCAGGCATATGCTGGTCAGGGTGAACATCAGGTAATAAGGCCAGCTCTGCTGTGGCTGCATAATCATCGGCGAGCGCTGAGGCGTTTCGATTCGAGCCCGCCACATACTGACAAACAGCACCAACAGCGATAGCAACAAGGCCAATAAAGGCAACCAGGGATATTGACGCCAAGGCAACAGCAGAATGGTGAACCAGGGCAAGGCAGCCAGTAGCAGAGAACACCATGCCTGTTTGCGCAGGCCAAGATAATAAAAGCCCAGACCCGGGGCCAGGCAGTTGGCCCAGACAGCGCGACGCTCACTTCGATGTTTCACACTCAGATCCCGCATCAAGATCCTCCCTGTGTCACTCAAAAATGCTTATTACCAGTACCAAATACCAAGGCTGACGAGCCCGGCCAATGCCGCGGTAAATAATGGAAGCGCCGCTCGAAGACTTAGCATACGCCCCCCTATCATCATACACATCAACGCCTTGACCACACTGTTCATGGCGGCGGTGATAACGCAGCCCATCACAAACAGGCGGGCAGTCAGGCTGTCACCACTAATGCCGATCAGCGACAACACCATCGCATCAACATCGGCGATACCTGACACTGCCGCCAAGGTCATCAAACCCGCATCACCATAAGCTTGTCTTAATACCACGCTAAGCAGCATGACGGCGGTTAGAATTGCACCAAAGGTCAGCGCCGTTTTGATTTCCAGCGGGTTTTGCAACGTGGATGAGGTACCCAGCGAAGTGATGCCAGAGCCTTTTTCATAACGTAATAAAGGCAGATAGGTAATAACGGCCATCAGAATAATCGGTGGCCACAGGGCCGGCAATTGTGACGGTGCCAGAATCGCTACCACGATCAACATCCGGATAAACATCGTGCCACAGGCGATAAGAATACCGCTGCTTGTGACCGAGGCCAGATCCGGGCTTTGTCTGCCCAACCGTGATAAATGCAGCGTGACCGCCGTCGATGACGCTAAACCACCAAACAGACCGGTAAACAAAATACCGCGGTGAGCCCCGCCGATTTTGATCGCAAAATAACCGACAAAAGAGATGGTGGCGATAACCACAACCATCATCCACAGACGGTACGGATTCAAGGCCTGCCATGGCCCATAGCCCTGATCCGGCAGTAGCGGCAACATCACCACCGAAATCAGCAGCAGCTTGATACCGGCCCGCAGTTCTTCAACCTGCAAACGGCTGATAAGACCGTGCAACTGCGGTTTGTAACTCAGTAGCAAGACCGTAACGACCGCCGTGGCCGCGGCCTGCAAAGCAGAACCTGTGGTGGCCAACGCGGCCAGAACAAACACCAGCAAAGCGGCAACCAGACTGGTAATACCCCATTCACCAGACTGACGCTGCTTGGCAAGAAACACCATACCGATGACACCAGTTACAGCAACAAAACCCAAGCCAAACACCAGCGGCCCGAACTGTGTGGCCAGAATGCCAAACACGCCACCAAGCAAACCTATCAGGCCGTAAGTTCTGACGCCAGCTACACGCTGGCCGTCCATGCTTTCACGTTCCTGCCAACCGCGCTCAATGCCAATCATCAAGCCTATCGCGAGGGCAACCAGCAGATAATAAAGGCTTTCAATATCCGCATTCATGGCTGTTCACTCCTGCGCCGCCATTGCCAATAAGCGGCGAACAATGACCCACTTATATTGTGCCAGATACTGAACAACGCACCGGGTAATGCGGCTATTGCAGCAAAGTTTTTCAACGCTAGAGCCACGGCCAAGCCTGAATTCTGCATACCTACCTCGATCGCCAGCGTTCGGGCCGTCACTGATGAATGGCCCAGAAAGCGGCTAATCAGATAGGCCAGCGATAAGCCGGCCAGATTATGGGCCATCACCGCCAGCAATAACGGTAAAGACACGGTCGCCATACGTTCGGCATTGAGCGCCACCACAATCGCAATAATTAACACGATAGCGACCACCGCGAAGGCAGGACATACCGGCTGTAGAGGCTTAACTAATCGGGGCAGCAGCTGGTTGACCACAACACCCGCTGCCACCGGCACAATCACCAGCTGCAGAATCATCTTCAGCATCGCCCAAACCGGCACCACAATCTGCGCATCGATATACAACCAGCTCAGCCATGGCGTCAGTAGCACGCCAAGCAGGGTCGAGATTGCTGTGAGGCTGATTGACAAGGCCACATCACCGCCTGCCAGATAAGTAATGACATTCGACGCAGTACCACCGGAACAGGCACCAACCAGAATCAACCCTGTTGCCAGCATGGTTTCCAGTGCCAGCCCTTGGGCTATCAGCCAGGCCAGCAGAGGCATCAAGCCAAACTGCATCAGCACACCCAACACTATCAGCTGTGGCCGTAACACAACTCGCTGAAAGTCCTCCAGCCGCAGTGTCAGCCCCATCAAAAACATAATCAGCGCCAGCAGCGGCAAAATCGCCGGTTTGAGAAAGACGAACCCGTCCGGCTGCCACCACGCCAAAAAACTAAAGGCTAGCGCCCAAACGGGGAATCCCAGTGTGATCAATCGCATATGTAAAATCGTGTAAAAATTAACGCCAACGTCTTACCTAAACTCGGCAACTACCGTTAAATTAACGCTTTATAGGTCTGAATTGTGTCGCTTTGGGAACTATTGACGCAGACAGTCCCCCAATTAACGGAATTAACAACACCTACTGACATGGACTCTAACACGCCGTATACCCATTTACGCCAGCTTTTGTGCGCGGCACTGTGCCTGCTTCCCCTGGTGACTTATGCTGACGAGACAACGCCAGTATCCACCACCCGTCCGCAGCAATCTGCTATTGCTGAAACCCTGAGTCTATCAGGCTCACTAACCGCAGAACGGCGGGCCTTGCTTTCCCCCCGCGTGGATGGACTGGTAGCACAAGTGCTGGTCGATGCCGGCAGTGAAGTAAAACAGGGCGATATTCTGCTCAAACTGGATCCAGCCATTGCCCATCAACAACATGCGCAAAGCCAGGCCGCCACCGCTGAGGCCAAAGCAGCACGCAATGAAGCGCAGCGTCTGGTCACTGAAGCTGAAAGCCTGCGCCAGAAAAATTACATCTCTGAAAGTGAACTGGCCAATCGCAAGTCCAATCTGGCCCTGTCCGAGGCTGCGCTGGTTGCCGCTCAGGCCGCGGAGCGTACCGCACTAGAACAGCTGCGACGCCATGACTTGCCGGCCCCGTTTTCCGGCGTTATCAGCGCCAAAAGCACCGAGGCTGGTGAATGGATAAATCGCGGCTCTGCTGTATTGGAGCTAGTTGCGCTCGACCGGGTTCGACTGGATGTCAAAGTTCCGCAGGAGCGCTTTAGTGAAGTCAGCGCGTCCAGTCCGGTTGAAGTCATTCCGGACCTGTTCCCGGGCCAGCGTCTGCCAGGGAAAATCAGCGCTATCGTACCGGTAAGCGATCCGGAAGCGAGAGCTTTTCTGGTCCGAGTAGTAGTCGATGCTCAGGCTCTCGACCTGTTGCCGGGCACATCAGCCACCGCTGTTATCGGCCTGAACAGCACTGCGGGGCAGAAGCTGTTGATCCCGCGTGATGCGCTGCTACTGCATCCGGATGGCGGTTACAGCGTGTTTGTTATCGAAGACGGCCTCGCCAAACGGCATCAGGTTCGGATCGGCCAGCAAAGCCAGCATGGCGTCAGCATTCTTGACGGGCTCCCCGCCGATGCCGATGTCGTCATTCGTGGTAATGAAGTGTTACGTGACGGTCAGGCTGTCACCGTTGTGACTCCCTAACAGGCAGATGCAGGCATGCTGGAAGCACCCATAAAAAACGGAAAACTGCTCACCGTCATTGTGCTTATCATTATGGTGCTCGGCATTGCGGCAGCAACCCGAATCCCGGTACAGATGATTCCGGATCTGGATGTCCGCACTATCAGTGTCATCACCGGCTGGCCTGGTGCCACCCCACAGGACGTTGAAAAAGAAATCCTGATCGAGCAGGAACGCTACCTGCGAAGCGTACCGGGCATGCGGCGTATGATAGCGATTGCCGACACTGGTCAGGCTCAGATCGAAATGGAGTTCCCATTCGGTGTCGATATCAACGAAACCCTGATTGAAGTATCCAACGCGCTGAGTCAGGTGCCAAGCTATCCGGAAAATGTCGATCAACCAACCATCCGTAGCAGCTCCTTCTCCGAAAATGCCTTTATGTATTACGCGGTCAAACCGTTACCGGGAAACCCGCTTAATCTCGATATGGACATGGTTACCGACTTTGTCGATGATGATATACGGCCGCGTATGGAACGGGTTGAAGGGGTATCCGAAGTTCAGCTGCGTGGCGGTGCACAGCGCCAGATTCAGATCCATATCGATCCAGCCAAACTGGCACAGCGGGGCCTGACGCTGACCGACGTGCGGGATGCTATCCGTGAGCGCAACCACGACACCTCGGCGGGCGATCTCGATGATGGCAAACGTCGCTACTTTATTCGCACCACTGGTCGCTTCAAAGATATCCAGCAGTTGGAAGAGCTGACGCTGGCCCATCGTAACAATACCGATATCAAACTGAAAGACGTCGCCGAAGTTAGACTCGACCACTACGAAGTACGCCACATTGCTATCGTCAATGACGAGTCGGCGCTGACGATGGCAGTCAAACGCGAGTCCGGCTCCAATGTGATCAACATCAAGCAGGCGATGCTCAAGGTCGTCGAGGAGATCCGTCAGGAGCAGTTGGAACCCAATGGCATGACGATTGATCTGATCGGCGATGACGTCCGCTACGTGCAGGCATCGGTTGATAAAGTAAGTGCTAACTTAGCTTTAGGCGCCATACTGGCAACACTGATTTTGTTCATGTTCCTGCGTTCAGGGCGTGCCACATTGATCGGCCTGATGGGTATGCCGGTGTGTACCATTGCGGCGTTTCTGGGGCTGCTGGCTTTTGACCGTACGCTCAATGTGATTTCGCTGGCCGGTATTGCCTTTGCCATTGGCATGACCGTGGACAACACCATCGTGGTACTGGAAAGTATCGAACAATGTCGCCGGCGAGGACTGGATCGGCTGCAGGCCGCGATTACCGGTGTGCGTGAAGTCTGGACCGCCGTGCTGGCATCGAGCTTAACCACCGTCTTGGTGTTTGCGCCCGTGCTGTTTGTTGCAGAAGAAGCTGGTCAGCTGTATTCCGACATTGCCATTGCCATTTCCACGGCCATTCTGGCATCCATGCTGTTCGCGCTTGCCGTTGTGCCCGCCGCCTGCGCCCGAGTTGGCTTTGGTGACGATCGTGATCACGGAGATGATCTGGCTCACCCCGGCCCCATCCTCAAAAGCGTGAGCTGGCTCAATGGCAGTGCCATGCGTCGGCTATTATGCATTGTGGTTATTTTTACCGGCACTATGGGTGCTGGGATCTACCTGATGCCGCCAGCCGAGTACCTGCCTGAAGGCGAAGAGCCCAAGGCCTTCAGTGTGATGATCGCACCACCCGGCTATAACCTGTCTGAGATGGAAAAAATCGGTGAGGAAATCCGTGGCCATCTGGCTGCTGCCCGAAATGCCGATCCTGCCAAATTCGATAGTGGCGAACATCAGTTGCCATCTTTGAAATACTATTTCCAGCGTATTGCGCCCGGCATGATTTGGGTATTGAGTGAACCCACCCGCGATGAAGATATTCAGCCGATGATGAAAGCGCTGACCGATCTTTTCGAAAGTTACCCCGGCATGCGCGGGTTTTCTCACCGCGGTTCGATTATTGCCAGCAATCAGGGTGGCACCCGTGCCGTGAACCTCGATATTGCTGGACCGAATCAGGAAGATCTTTACAACACTGCCGAAAATGCCATGCGCCGGGCGGAAAGTCTGTTTGTCGATCCCCAAATCGAATCCTCTCCCTCAACATTGTCTCTGGATCAACCGCTGGTCGAAGTCCGACCGCTGTGGGACCGACTCGCTGAAATCGATATGAACGCCGATGATTTCGGCTATACCGTAGCAGCGCTCAGTGATGGCGCCTATGTCGGCGAGTTTTTTATGAAAGATGACAAGATCGACATGTTTATCTTCAGCACTGCAGGGCAGAATCAGACGCTGTCTGCACTGGCTGATTTACCTATCATGACCCCTCAAGGCAGCGTGTTACCGCTGAATGCACTGGCGGATATTCATGAAACCGTCGACAGTGATCAGATCGGTCGGGTTGACGGTCGTCGAACCGTCACTTTGTCGATAGTGCCTCCACGCGAGATCGCACTGGAAACGGCAGTGAGCATGGTCAGAACACAGATGTTGCCGGAAATGCAGGCTGCCGGTGAAGTGGCTAAAGGCGTGTCCCTGACTATCTCCGGCGCCGCTGACCAACTCGATGCTACCCGTGAATCATTGTCCAGCAACCTGGTGATCGCTTTGATCCTGATTTACCTGCTGTTAGTCGCCATCTTCAGTCACTGGTGGTATCCGCTGATTATTCTGGCCACCGTGCCACTGGGCATTGCCAGTGGTGTCGTGGGTCTGGTCGCCGTCAACCATGCAGGGCCGGTTTTAAGCCTGTTTGGTTTGGCTCCGATTATTCAGCCTTTTGACATGATTACTATGCTCGGCTTCGTGATTCTGCTGGGTACGGTAGTGAACAACCCTATATTGATTGTCGAGCAGACCCGCAGGAATTTGGAGGATGCAACGATTTCTATCCGCGCCGCGGTCAACCAGGCTGTTGCCACCCGCTTACGACCCATTCTGATGTCAACGGCAACCACTGTCTTTGGTCTGGCTCCGTTGGTATTTTTACCTGGAGCCGGAACCGAGCTTTATCGCGGCGTCGGTATTGTGGTTCTGGTCGGTATTCTGTGCTCGATGATAGTCACCCTAACCTTCCTGCCCAGCCTGCTTATCACCATTCTGGGCTGGCCCCGCAAACGGCAGCAGAAAATGGCTTAGCTTTCTTTTTTTCAGGTAACTGCCAAACTGGAAGCTAAACGACTGATCAATGATAAGTCGAAGCTGGTCTCATAGCGGTTGTAGAAGAATATGGCACCCAATCTCCGTTAGGTGTCTAGATCGCCATGACTGCTCGCAGGCCGATATACAGGCAACTTAACCAGCTGACCAGAAATACCAGCGAGCGGTAGCTCGCCATATCCAGCAGGTAAAACACGGGATGGGCAACGCGACTTAATAAGAACAAACCAGCAGCATAGTTAAACTCACTATTATCAATCGGAGAGACGTAAGCAAGCACACACATTGCTGAATATAAAATCAGCGCTTCCCAAGCATTATTTTGTGCTGCCAACACCCTGGCTGCCATACCAGTCAGCTGTGCCTGTTGTAACCGCGGGTGGTGATTATCAAACTTCCCAAACTGACGGTAGCGCAGGTAACCACCGCTTACCGCCAGAATGATGGGAAACAGCGAAACAATAAATAAGACCTCGAACACAAACGGCATAATCTATCTCAGCAGCCTATTGGTACTGACCTGCAGTAATAAACATCGAAAAGGCCTCACACCAGACGATGGCAGTGCTGTAGTCTGCCGGGCTGACCCCTTCCGGCAAGTTCAACAGAAAATCATTAAAAGTGCGGACCTCGCCGACCTGCACCATCGCTGCTTTATTCGCCAGAAAGTCAGCCTTGGTTTCGACAAACACCGGTGACAGGTACAAGCGGTAATCCGGCCCCGGTGCCAGTACCCCGTCAAACGATATAGCCGTTTCACTGATGTACAAAGTGCCATTGCCATAGTGAAACGCATCACTGCCTTTCAAATCACGTTTGAACTGGCCAGTGTAAATGGCTTTAGCTGCCACCTCGCCCAGCTGCTGCTCGGCCGGAGCCGGTGGCTGAGTCAAAATCGGTAACAGGTAGATGCCAACGGCGAACCCTAGCGCCAACATTAAGCCATGGCTAATCAGTAACAAGAATTTTTTCATTTATTATCTCCTTGTCAGTGCAAAGGGACAGATCTCTACTGTTCCATAGGTGCATTTCGATACAGGCCCTGTAAGGCTGTTTTGTTTTTTTGGATTTGCTGCTGAATCTGTTCAAGCTGCTGCTGATAGTCTGCCGCAACCTCATCCATTCTCTGAAACAGGCCATGCTCGCTTGTCGCAATTCGTCCATCTTCGGTGATGTAGGTTCTGGCACTTAATTCCTCAAGCTCGGCGTCGCGCTGCTGTTCGAGACGAATAATTTCGCTCTCTAGGTGGTCGTTATGCTGATTAAGGCTGTGGATTTGAGTGACTCTTGACTCTTCTTCAAAAGTGGCCGTAATCGCCTGTTGTTGCTCAATAGCACTCTGCTCTGGCTGAGTGGCCTTGAGATCGATCTTTTCTGCCTGCTCTGAGCAGGGTTGATCGCTGAACTCTGTGCGGCCTTTTATCGTGCACTTATAGACCTCTGCCTGCACAGGGATAACCATCACACACAGCAAGCAGCCCCAAACACGTAGCACCGATTATTTCTCTTCCTGGTGGTATTTAATGATGCGCTCGATTTCATGTTTTGAACCGAGGATCACCGGCACCCGCTGATGAATGTCTTCCGGCTGGACTTCCATGATGCGCTGGTAACCTGTAGTGCTCATTCCGCCCGCCTGCTCAATCAGAAAGCTCATCGGATTGGCTTCATACATCAAGCGCAGCCGGCCGCCCTGCTTCACTAGACGGCTATCCATCGGATACATGAATATGCCACCACGGGTTAACAGCCGAAAGACTTCAGCGACCATAGAGGCGTTCCAACGCATATTGAAGTTCTTCTCACGGCCGCCTTCGACGCCTTTAATACATTCATCGACATAACGCCGCACAGGTGGCTCCCAGTAACGATGATTCGACACATTGATGGCAAATTCTGCGGTGTCTTTGGGCAGGCTCATGTTGGGATGGGTCAGAAAGAATTCGCCGACATCACGATCAAGGGTAAACCCATTCACACCTCGTCCGGTGGTCATTATCAGCATGGTGGACGGGCCATAGATACAAAAGCCTGCACACACTTGCTCAGTCCCTGGCTGCATGAAGTCTTTGTGCGTTGGTGTCTTTGTTCCTTCAGGACAACGCAGAATGGAAAAAATGGTCCCCACAGAAAAGTTGATATCAATATTGCCAGACCCATCCAGAGGATCAAAGCAAATCAGGTATTTGCCTTTGGGGTAGCGCTCAGGAATCTGGATAATTTCTTCATTTTCCTCGGAGGCCATAGCGGCCAGATGACCCGTCCATTTCAGGTGATTGATCATCACCTCATTACTGATGACATCCAGTTTTCGCTGTGTTTCACCCTGCACATTTTCCGAGTCGGTGTACCCCCCCAAGCCAGTGAGTCCAATGCGACCGACAAGATGAGAGATTTTCTTACAGGCACTGACAATATCATTAAGCAGGCCAGACAAATCCCCGGTCGCAGCTGGGTTGGCCCGCTGCTCCTCCACAATAAACTGGATTACGGATTTCCCGCTATCAGACATCTGCCATCCCTCTCACTTGTTTATCAGGAAACTGCTCTGCTCTTCATGAGCATACACCTTAGAGATTAAACCAATTATGACCGTTTGCCAAAAACAGAATAGCAATAAAAAAGCCTGCATAAAGGCAGGCTTTTTTGAATCACTGTGGTGAGTATTGCTTATAGTTTAACCAGTACTTCACCCATACCAATACCGGAGATATCACCCGCATAACGTTGTACACGGGCAAACGGTTCCAGTTCGGCAAACTTACTGTCGAGCTGCTTGAAAGACGCAATCATCAGCGGCAGGAAGGCCAGGGTATGCGAACCACAATCATTGAAGTTAGCCGAAATACCCTGTTTAGGTGCCTGCGTCAGCAGCAAGGTACCGCGTTTCATCGCATACCCCAGATGCTGACCGACTTCGCCTAATATCGCGATAGTGCCGGACACCATACGTGAACCACAGTAATCACCGGCATTACCTTCAATCAGGATCATGCCGCGACGCATATGGTCACCAGTTCGATCACCGGTGTTACCCGTGACAATCACTGTTCCGCCAGTCATACCGTTTTTATAACCGACACGCGCTGCACCAACCAAATCACCGGCATTACCGTTGATTTTGATCTGACCGCCTTTCATTTCACAGGCGGTGTAAATACCGCTATTACCATTCACGGTAATCTGACCACCGGTCATAAACTGGCCGAGATAAGCACCAGCATTACCGTTTACGGTAATGCTGCCGCTCGCTAAACCATGACCGATATGGTCCAGCTTGTCTGTGGCATTTTCAAAGCAAAGTTCGGCCGCATCATCGCCGCTGATATCAAAGAGCTCATCAACGCGCTGTTTCTGATTACCGATTACCAGTGTTAAGGCAGCAATATCCGCTGTTGATAACTCTGCAAGCTTGTCCGAAGTTAACGGGGAGCAATCGACTCGCTGTGCAGGGGCTGCTTTCAGGGTGAATGTTAATGCACTCATGCCATGATCTCCTGCAGGTGGAAGTGGAACGGACCGAGTTTGCCGCCATAGTTACCCGCGCTGATGCGACGGATACCGTTCTCCGCACCGAGATCACAGACCGCCTGAATACCCACTCGCATCGCTTTGTCGATATCTTCTTTGGTTAAACCGTCGATAACGATTTCCATCACCGATTCGACTTCCGGAGACAGCTCTGACTTAGTCTGACCTTTCAATGTCGGGCAAAACGCATCGTTAGTTGATGCACTCAATGCTTTGTACTTGGAGCCAACTTTAGAACCAGAACGTACTACACCACCCGGGAACGGCATGATCACATTCGGAATCTTTTTCATTTCCACAATCGCCGCTTCACAGGCTGCCAGAGCCTGAGGCTGTGATTCCGCCAGGATCAGGAAGTTACCACCACCGACTGAGGCACGCACACCGGTATTTTCTTCCGTCAAAAACTCACCATCCATGACCGGAATACGCCAGTAGCGTTTGCCATTAATCTTTTTGGAAATCTGGTAACCATCACCAAAGAAACGCAGGTTTTTACCCAGCGGAATTTCTTTACCCTCTTCGTCCATCTCCAGACCAGAGAATAACGCAGAGGTCGGTGAAGTAAGTACACACTGTCCCGCACGAGTCTCAACCTGCTTAGCCAGACCTTTGTTGCCCATGGCAAAAATCAGGCAGGACACACCTGGACGGCCATCCGGTGTTTCATGTGGCTCAAGGGTACGTTCAATACCCGCTTCACAACCACAGGCAATAACCGAAGTCGCAAAACCGGTAAACGCTTGAGCCGAGTTCATCGCCCATTCAAGGTTCTGTGCGGTGATGATGACACGGGTACCACGCATCGGAAATGCTTCCGCAAATGTAGGGTCAATCGTGACGCCGTTGATGATCATAATTTGCCTCCCTTTTTCAACGGCTGTACGGTCAGACTGCCGCGACCGTCATCGATGATTTCATCATTGCTGATCTTGAAGTTACCGAATTTCATCGTGTGATATTGGTCGAAGTAGGCTTTCAACGGTTTTTCAATGGAAGCGTCGTATTCCGGTTTAACCACATGAGTGGTACCCCAGGTGACTTTGACGATTTCACCGTTTTTAACGACCATCTGGCCGTCTTTGAACACATAATCCGGCTTGCTGAACATGCGCTCACGATCGGAATGATCGGTATAGACCGTGATATCAGCCGCAGCCCCCACACCCAAGTGACCACGGTCAGCCAGACCAACCAGTTTGGCGGCACCGGCACGGGTCATGATCGCGATATCGTACAAAGAGTATTCCCGATCCAGCGAGGCCAAATGCGTCGCTTTCTGCGCTTCTGGATGCAAGGTCGACAAGACGTCATTACGGAAAGATTTATCCATCAACAGTTTGATC
>JASBUF010000002.1 GCA_030148085.1 Methylophaga sp.
GCCGACACTGGCACCAATGCTGGATCGCTCTAAACCCGCTGTCGTCAATATTGCCACCCGCAGTCATGTCCGGGTACAGGACAACCCGCTGCTGAATGATCCCTTCTTCCGTCACTTTTTCAATCTGCCTGACCAGCCTCGCGTCAGACCGAGACAAAGTCTTGGCTCCGGCGTCATCATCGATGCCAAAGAAGGTCTGGTAATTACCAATAATCATGTGATCCGTGGTGCTGATGAAATCACCGTTTCCTTGCATGACGGACGTACCTTTCAGGCTGAGATCGTTGGTTCAGATCCGGCTACCGATGTTGCCCTAATCAAAATTCCGTCAGAAAACCTGTCTGCATTGCCGCTGGCCGACTCCGATGCACTGCGCGTCGGTGACTTTGTGGTGGCTATCGGTAATCCCTTTGGCTTGGGTCAAACCGTCACATCCGGCATCGTCAGTGCACTCGGCCGTAGCGGTCTCGGCATTGAAGGCTATGAAAACTTCATTCAGACCGATGCCTCGATCAACCCCGGCAATTCCGGTGGTGCGCTGGTCAATCTGCGTGGTGAACTGGTCGGTATCAATACTGCGATTTTCTCGCCGGGTCAGAATCCGGGCAATGTCGGTATCGGCTTTGCCATCCCCAGCAATATGGTCAAACAAATCAGCGATCAGCTACTGGAGTTTGGTGAGGTTCGCCGCGCTTACTTAGGCGTACAAATGCAGGACATCACCCCGGAACTGGCCAGCGCCTTCGGCATTGAAGTACAGGAAGGTGCTGTGGTGACCCATGTCTTGCCAGAGTCTGCCGCTGAAGAAGCGGGCCTGCAAATCGGTGATGTGATCACCGCCGTGGATGGTGCCCGTTTGATCAATGCTGACAGCCTGCGCAATAGCATTGGCCTGATGATGGTCGGGCAGAGAGTGAAACTGGACATCCTGCGTGATGGTAAAAGTCAGACCCTGACTGCCAAGGTGAAACCGACCCACCAGACCGAAACCAACGGCACGGTTCATCCCAAACTCTCCGGTGCCACATTTGGTGATATTGAGCAGGACTCACCCTACTTCGGTCACGTTGAAGGCATCATGGTGTACTCGGTGAAACGTGGCAGTGCCGCCTGGCAGGCTGGACTGCGCAGTGAAGATGTCATCACATCAGTCAACCGCCAGGCCGTCAACAGCCTGGAAAGCTTCAAACCACTGGTACATAACGCCGATCAACTGCTACTCAACATCGTGCGTGGTCGCCAGGCCATGTTCTTGTTGTTGAAATAAGAGAATAGGCGGGCTTTATGGCCCGCCTGTTTCTATGGGCTATTTACAAGCCTCGCTCCAACAGCAGGCGCTGGCTGTAGACGAAGACCCCATTGGAAAATAATTGCCAGTCCACCGTGATCGTATCCTCATTATGGATCTGGATCTGCGACTGCACTTCGACATAACGGCTGCCACCATGCCGGTTGTGCCAGGCGCGACGCTCTCTTTCGGTCGCTTCGATAAAGTCAGGTCTGATTCGCAAAGCGTGCATGCTGTCCAGATTCATCAAAAATACCTTGTCACCACTACTGATATGGCTGTTGTCATAGGTTTTACTGAGCGAGATCAGAAACAGCGCGGTGTTGGATTCACGCACCTCGGCTTCGACTTCGGCCTCCTGATAATAAGGCTCTGGTGCATCTTGTGTACCTTCACAAATGAGTTCCGACAGCGTTCCATCCCACTCACCCTGTAACCGTTTTACTATCGCTATGCCTTCTTCATCACCGTTCACCTCAATTTTCTGTTCCCTGTCATAGAAATACGTCTCTCCTAGACGTAAATAACTGGGGGATGGCTCAAAACAATAAAACGCCTGCGCCACGGGAGAGAGCATCAAAAATGCAGCAACAAGTAATGGCGACTTCATGGGCAAGTCCTTTTTGTGGATAAGTTTGAGACAATCACAGCCGGATTTTGTTAGCAAAGCCTTGCTACAGAACACTTGAGCTTATAAGCTGGAATTAAGCTTAACAACACTAAGCAGCCCCAGCAGCAATGGTGCCTGGGGCAGACAAAGGGAACGGAAGCAGATGTCGAATCAGAGTGAAGCGATCTCCTCCATCTATCATCAGGTCGTCAACCGAAATCCTGGTGAACCGGAATTTCATCAGGCCTTGCTCGAAGTGCTGGAAACGCTTGCTCCGGTGCTGGATAAACACCCTGAATATGCTCAGCATAAAGTGATCGAACGGCTTTGCGAACCCGAGCGGCAGATTATCTTCCGTGTGCCTTGGGAAGACGATACCGGTGAAGTACAAGTTAACCGTGGCTTTCGCATCGGCTTTAACAGTGCGCTCGGCCCCTATAAAGGTGGCTTACGTTTCCACCCCAGCGTCACCCTCGGCACGATGAAGTTTCTGGCTTTTGAGCAGACCTTTAAAAATGCTTTGACCGGCTTGCCTATCGGCAGCGGTAAAGGTGGCTCGGACTTTGATCCCAAGGGCAAATCAGAAAACGAAATCATGCGTTTCTGCCAAAGCTTTATGACCGGCCTTTACCGTCATCTGGGTGAAACCACCGATGTGCCCGCCGGTGATATCGGCGTCGGCACCCGTGAAATCGGCTATCTCTTTGGCCAATACAAACGTATCACCCAACGCTATGAATCCGGTGTGATTACCGGTAAAAGCCCGCAATGGGGCGGTACCTGGATCCGTCATAAAGCCACCGGTTACGGCGCGGTCTTTTTCTGTGAGGAAATGGTCAGAGCTGTTCACGGTGAAGAGCTTAAAGACAAAGTCGCCGTGGTTTCCGGCTCCGGTAATGTCGCCACGTATGCGATGGAAAAGCTCAAAGTCATCGGTGCCAAGGTCATTGCCTGCTCCGACTCCAGCGGGGTTATCATCGACCGCAATGGCATTGATGTCGATACCGTCATCCATATCAAGGAAAAGGAACGGGCTCGGATCAAAACCTATCTCGACTTCCACCGTGATGCCGAATATATCGACAAGGGCAATATCTGGGAGATCCCCTGCGATATCGCCATGCCCTGCGCGACGCAGAATGAGTTACAGGAAGACGACGCCAGAACACTGGTGAAAAACGGCTGCATCGCGGTCTGCGAAGGTGCGAATATGCCGAGCACCCCGGCAGCCATCCGTGTGTTTCATGAACATGGTGTCGCCTTCGGCCCTGGTAAAGCCGCCAATGCCGGTGGTGTCGCCTCGTCCGCTTTGGAAATGCAGCACAACGCCACACATGGTTCCGGTTTTGAATACAGCGAAGAACGCCTGCACGAAATCATGAACCATATCCACCGTGCTTGCTGCGAGACCGCTGCCGAATTCGGCCGCCCCCATGACTACGTACTGGGCGCGAATATCGCGGGCTTTCGTAAGGTCGCCAATGCCATGATTGCGTTTGGCTACATTTAATCAGGCCAAACGCTTAATCGCGGACACCGAGCCCAGTGCCAGGATACCGGCAATAATGCCAACAACCGCATTGAACAGGGTTGGCAGAATCAGCGTAAACGTTGCGCCAAGCCCATACAGCAGCGGCTCTAGCAGATGATGTAAAAATGGCAGGCCATGCACCAGAATACCGCCACCGACGAGGAACATGGCGATCATCCCCAGCACCGATAGCATGTGCATAAACTTCGGCGCGATAAACAAAATGCCTCGCCCCAGAGCCTGCTTGAAGCGCTCAAACCCCGTGCTGCCCGGATTGTCCAGCAAGGCAAGGCCAGCATCATCAAATTTGACGATAGCGGCCACCAGCCCATACACCCCGACCGTCATTGCTAAGGCAATTAACGACACCACCATCACCTGGGTTTTGAAATCGGCCGCTTGAGCCACACCCAAAGCAATCACGATGATCTCGGCTGACAGAATAAAATCGGTGCGAATCGCTCCTTTGATTTTTTCTTTTTCAAAGGCCTGAATATCTATCTCTGGGTCACTGACAGCCTCTGCTAATTCTTGGTGATGAGCCTTGTCGTCCGCTTTGGAATGCAGCCAGCTATGTGCTAACTTTTCCACCCCTTCATAGCAGAGATACAGACCACCCAGCATCAGCAGCACCGTCACCAGCCAGGGTAAGGTAGCACTGATTAATAAGGCCAATGGCACCAGAATCAGCTTATTCAGCAAAGAACCTTTCGCCACCGCCCACACCACTGGCAACTCGCGACTGGCCTGCACACCGCTAACCTGCTGTGCATTCAGCGCCAGATCATCGCCCAGCACCCCGGCCGTCTTCTTCGCGGCCAGTTTGGTGATGATCGCGACATCATCCAGCAGCGTTGCAATATCATCAATTAATGCCAACAGACCTGCGCTTGCCATTGTGTGCCTCCTTGTTTGCTGATGCTGACTAAGCCTAGGGGCTTATCAGGCATCTGTCCAGAGATCTCGCCTTAACGCTAAAAGAGCAAGTATTCACTTATCATGAAACCAGAATATTTATGCTGGAATGGCGTTTTCCATGGGCAAATAGAATCGCATCAGCAGCTTGAACTTCCCCCAAAAACAGACTGTCTTATTTAGTGCTTACACGCTGAGCGAGGTGTGTACTATGAAAAGCAAACGTCTCCCCAAATTTATTCTGCTGACGGCGACCGCGATCCTGCTTACCAGCTTTACCACGCAAAATGTCCGGGCCGGTGATCTCAGCATCAGCATCGGTTTCGGCATTCCGATCGGGCATTATCATGGCCATCCTAGTTTCAGTATTGGTTATTACGGTCATTCCCATCACCACCATGCCTATAAACACCGACAGTATCACCACCGTCCATACTATGGACACGGACATGACAACTGGCATTATCGGAAACACGGCAGCCCTTATCATTACTATGACAAGCGTGCCTATTACCGTGACGATCACCGCTATCACCATCCACGGGACTACCGTTATTACCGTCATTAATTCATAACGAAAAAAAGCATCACGTTTGTGAATTTATCACCCGCCCTATGTGGTCACACTGACATGGGCGGGTGTTGTTTTTCCGCCCTATAGGATTTACTAATTAAAGACGGTTTGCACTGCCTTTAGCTTCCTTAACCTAGCGGGAGAAGAAGATGAGTGTACAAAGCCATATTCACTACCATATTCCTGCCCAGTTCTCGATTCGCCATGTGGCGTTTTTCCGGCCATTCAACTGGTTGGGGAGAGGACTGCGCGATCTGATTAATCACCCTCAAGCCAGTCTCGCTCACGGGCTTATTGTGACAGGTGTGTTTTTACTGACCCTACTGATTACCAGCCATCATATTTATATGTTGGCGGCCGTGATGTCCGGTTTTATGCTGGTCGGGCCGATTATGGCGGCAGGCCTTTGTGAGATCTCACGACGGGCCGAAGTTCATCAACATGTGAATTTTGATGATTCGCTGAGTGGCCTGAGTCGCAACGGCCAAGCCTTGGTACGTTTTTCCAGCATGTTACTGGGCTTTAGCTTGCTGTGGTTTGTGGTATCAGCACTGGTGTTGATGGTCACTGTCGGCACTGTTGCCCCACCATTGGATCAAACCCTGTGGCGTGACTTCTTCAGTGTGGTCACCCCCATGCAGTTAATGCTGTATCTGATTGTCGGTGGCCTGTTGGCCAGCATGGTCTTCGTGGTCTCAGTGGTATCGGTTCCAGCCATTATCGACAGTCAAATCAGCGCACTGGATGCGATCCTGATTAGCATTAAGGTCGCCACGCAGAATGTGCTGACCATGTTGGTCTGGGCGGGCTTGCTGGCCTCTTTGGTGCTGATCGGTATCAGCAGCTTTATGCTGGCCATGATTGTGATTTACCCATTGCTGGGCCATGCCAGCTGGCATGCTTATCGCGATCTGGTCGCAAATAAACCTTAAGGTTTATCTTTATCGTAAGGGACAAAGAACACATTCTTTGTCCCCCGGTAGAGGGCAAAAGCCATCACCAGATAACTGGCCAAGGCCGGTAATAGCCAGTCATTGCCATCAAATTGCAGCATGGCGGTAAACCCCAGCGAAACGACGGCAATGATAAGAAACAAAGCCTGCCTGATTTTGGTATCACGATCTACGGTAATTCGGCCGTGACAGGAAGGACACAAACGGTAGTTGTTCCACC
>JASBUF010000003.1 GCA_030148085.1 Methylophaga sp.
CACCGTTTGTTTCGCCAACCAGGCAAAAGCACAAGCTTCTACCCAGTCTGGAGCTAGTCCCAGAGCTGCGGTTGTATCAATTCGCATTGCCGGTAAGGCATCTTTTAGAGCCTGCATCAATACGGCATTATGTGCTCCACCTCCACAGACATAAACCTCATTTGTCTCAGGTGCATACTGTTGAATGGCATCACTGAGCGAATTGGCAGTCATTTGTAGCAGCGTTTTCTGTACTGCCTTTGCCTTGATCGGGCTATCAAACTCGGCGAGCTTTTCAGTTAACCATTTCAGGTTAAAGTGTTCGCGGCCAGTACTTTTTGGGGCTGCTTGTTGCAGGAAGGGATCAGCCATCAGCAGCTCCAGCAGTGCCTCACTAACTTCGCCATCACGGGCCCACTGACCATTATCATCATAAAGATCGTTGTGATGCTGTTGATACCACTGGTCAAGCAGTACATTTCCTGGTCCGGTATCAAAGCCGGATACCGGCAGCACGCTGTCAGCAGGGAGTACAGTGATATTGCTTATCCCACCGATGTTAGCGATGACACGGTTGCACTTATCATCATGAAACAAAGCCTGATGAAAGGCGGGCACCAGCGGTGCGCCTTGCCCGCCAAGCACAATATCACGTTGACGAAAGTCTGCAATAGTATCTATGCCGGTTCGTTCTGCGACGACATGAGCGTTACCAATTTGCATGCTAAACGGATAAGCGGCATCGGGTGCGTGATAAATGGTTTGACCGTGGCAGCCAATCGCAACGATATCTTGAGCTTGAATATGGGTTTCCGACAGTAACTGCAGAATCGCGTCACTGTATGCATGACCCAAAGCCATATCAATCTGGCCGAGTTGCTGTAAATGGGCGCGGCCACTGTTGATCAGTTTCAATAAATCAAGGCGTAAGCTATCAGCAAAAGGGTAGGTTTCAGCTGCTAACAACTGCATGCCTTCTTCGGAAAAATCGACAATCGCAATATCGATTCCGTCTAGGCTGGTGCCAGACATGACACCAATATAGAGGGCCATGACTTAGTCGAAATTCAGTGCCAGCGCAGGAATACTCAATGCGTCCAGTTGCGCTATCAGCGGTTGAGACTGCTGTTTGAAGCTGGCCATGTATTTTGCATTCAACGGTTCTGCTTTTGGCAATGCCACGGTCAGCGGGTTATGGTGAACGCCGTTTACGCGGAACTCATAGTGCAGGTGAGGGCCGGTTGCCAGACCGCTGCTGCCAATATAACCGATGGTCTGACCTTGCTTCACACGTTGACCGTGTTTTAGGCCACTTTTGTAGCGTGACATATGTGCGTAGAGAGTAGTGTATTTACCACCATGTGACAGAATAACGGTTCTGCCGTAACCACCTTTGGTACCAACGAAATCGACTTTACCATCGCCGGTCGCCAGAATCGGTGTACCGGTAGCCGCTGCGTAGTCCACACCACGGTGCGGGCGACTGGTTTTTAATACCGGGTGTTTGCGGTTTGGATTAAAGCCTGAGCTGATGCGTGAAAAATGAACTGGCGTACGATTAAAGGTTTTACGCATGCTGTCGCCATTCGGCGTATAGAAGTGACTGTTACCTTGATCATCTGTAAAGCGAATAGCACGGAAGGTGTTGCCGCGATTTGTAAACTCGGCAGCTAGAATATCACCATCATCAAATTTCTCACCGTCGAGGTAAGACTCTTCAAAGATCACCTTAAAACTGTCGCCTTGACGCAAGTCCAGAGCGAAGTCGATGTCCCAACCGAAAATATGAGCCATTTTCATGATTAACTTGTCAGACAGGCCCGCTTTCAGCCCTGCTTCAAACAGAGAGCTTTCGATTTGTCCAGAAGCCTCCTGTTGACGGCTCTCAACATCACGAGTCAGGGTTTCAGTTTGGTAGCCATTTTCAGTGGCGGTCAGTTGCAAAGTTTCAATAGGGCTTAGCTGTAGCTGCAAGCTCGACAGGGCAGTTTCACCATCCTCTTGTGACAGACCAAAGCGCAGAACTTGGCCTGGTTTAAGGCTTAACAAAGGTTTGATGCTATCGCCGGTTTGCGCCACATTGTAGACGTCGCGGGCAGACAGGCCGACTTTGGGGAACAGCAATGACAAATTATCACCGGATGTCACGGTGAGCTCTTCCCAGTTGAGCGAAATGATTTCAGAAGGCGTCTCTTCGACTTCATCTGTTGCAATGGAAGTTTCTGGCTGCTCAGAAGACGTTTGTACTTGCTGCAGATGAAGCTGTTCCAGTTCGGTAGGTTCTGCCAGAGCGATCTTTTCTGACGCTGATTCAGTTGCTGGTACAGGTACTCGTTCTACAGCAGGGGCATTAACAGCAGTGGTTGCTGTATCGTTGCTATTTGGAACAGACGGTGTCTGGTTATCGGCTTGACTAATGTTGCTTGCTGATGGAGTCAGGCTTTGACCAGGTAGTTGCAGAGATTGTGATTTGGTATCGGTATTAATCGGTGTGCTGGTAGCGAGTACCATCGTGGTCAGAAAGATGCCGACTACGCTTAAGGATGACAACATAAAGACGTGGCGGCGTTTGCTATGAGCTGGCTTCTTGCTGCTAAACAACCGTGCTTTGGGTGATGTGCTCAGTAGTTTATTACGTTTCATAGGCAAACTCTTGCTGAAATTATAAATTCGCCCAATTCTGGCAGCATTTGAGAAGAATTGGAACCCCTTCCCGTCACCTTGTTGTGATAATATTGCCCGCCATCACAAAAATGAAAATTCGGAGTTGTACGATGAAGCCTGTTCAAGAGG
Organism: Methylophaga sp.; assembly: GCA_030148085.1. Classification (GTDB taxonomy): domain Bacteria; phylum Pseudomonadota; class Gammaproteobacteria; order Nitrosococcales; family Methylophagaceae; genus Methylophaga. Next base: position 2,773 of record JASBUF010000003.1, read on the forward strand.
CAATGGCGGAAATCTGCCGTGGTACTGAGGAAATTCTGGTTGAAGGCGAATTGCTTGATAAACTCGCCTCAGGTAAGCCACTACGCATCAAGGCAGGCTTTGATCCCACGGCACCGGATTTGCATCTTGGCCATACCGTTCTCATTAATAAGATGCGTCAGTTTCAACAAATGGGGCATACGGTCATCTTTTTGATTGGCGATTTCACTGGCTTGATTGGCGACCCAACCGGTAAGAGTGCCACTCGACCTCCGTTAACCCCAGAAGAAATCGAAGCGAATGCCAAGACGTATAAAGATCAGGTATTCAAAATCCTAGACCCGGAAAAAACAGAGGTACGGTTTAACTCTGAGTGGTTTGGCACTAAAGGTGCTGACTTTATGATTAAGTTAGCCGGCAAGCTAAGTGTGGCGCGCATGCTTGAGCGTGATGATTTCAAAAAACGCTTTAAAGCCAATCAATCTATTTCAATCCATGAATTTCTCTATCCGCTGGTACAGGGGTATGACTCTGTTGCCTTAGAGGCGGATGTTGAACTTGGTGGGACAGATCAGAAATTTAACCTGTTGATGGGACGTGAGCTGCAAAAGGCCGAAGGGCAAGACGCTCAAGTTGTGATTATGACACCGTTACTGGAAGGATTGGACGGTGTTAAGAAAATGTCTAAGTCTCTGGGTAACTACGTGGGCATTACCGAGGCGCCTGGCACAATGTTCCAGAAGATTGTGTCTATTCCAGACTCACTGATGTGGCGCTGGTATGAATTATTGTCTTTTAAATCACTAAAAGAAATTGAAGACTTGAAAGCCAGTGTTGAAAACGGCGCTAACCCACGTGATGTGAAGATCGAATTGGCGCGTGAGATTGTGTCTCGTTTTCATGGCGAAGAAGCCGCTGCCAATGCACACAAGGGTGCAGGTAATGTCATCACAGAGGGTGAAGTGCCTGAGGGTACACCAGAGATCGTTATTGATCTGGAAGGGCAAGCAGAGCTAGCCATCGGTGCTGTCATCAACAAAGCAAACTTGGCATCTAACTCAGCACAAGCCAGAGACATGCTTAAAAACGGTAGTGTTAAAGTGGAGTGGGAAGTGGTTGAACCTTCATTGCAACTCGGGCTTGGCAAATATCTTGTCCAAGCGGGTAAAAAGAAAATTGCCTGGATCATTCTAAAATAAAGCTGGCACGAATTATTGCCAACTAAACATTGTTACCGGCAGGCCA
>JASBUF010000008.1 GCA_030148085.1 Methylophaga sp.
GTTAATACCAATCATCATCGACTCACGGGCGATCCGACACAAACGCTGAGCAAGGATGGAGGTCTGGCCGACGTGAAACATCTTACTGGTATCGCCGTGATAACCGTCTTTGATCACAGTGACATCTATATTGATGATGTCGCCATCCTTGAGTTTCTTGTCACCGGGGATGCCATGACAAATTACGTGGTTGACTGAAGTACAGATGGACTTGGGAAAACCATGGTAGTTCAGAGGGGCTGGTATGGCTTCTAAATCATTGACGATATAGTCGTGACAAATTTGATTGAGCTCATCTGTAGTGATGCCGGCCTTGACGTGTGGCGTGATCATCATCAACACATCGGCGGCCAGTTGACCAGCAACACGCATTTTTTCGATTCCATCTGCAGTTTTAATACTGACAGCCATGTAAAATTCCTGCTTGGTTAAACATCATCAGCCCATAGTTTGCCGTAAATCCAGACGACTAACCAGTGATGCGTTAAGCCTTAAACAAGATGTTGATGATCCGACTTTGTTTTAGCAGCTAATTGTGGAATAATATGCGCGCCCGTGAGAGGGCAAAATCACACATGTGCCGGCACAGTTGTCGGGGTGCTGTCGATAAGACTCGAACAGTCGACAACTGGGGTACGTGGAGGATAAACCCCATATTTAAAGGTATAAACATGGCTAAAACAACTATGCGCCAAATGCTCGAAGCAGGCGTACACTTCGGTCACCAAACCCGCTACTGGAACCCAAAAATGGGTCCTTACATCTTTGGTAAGCGTAACAACATTCATATCATCAACTTGGAACAAAGTCTGCCTTTGTTCAACGATGCGTTGAACTTCGTCAGCAAACTGGCTTCCAAAAAAGGTCGTATCCTGTTCGTTGGTACTAAACGTGCCGCTCAGGACGCTATCCGTGAAGATGCAGAACGCGCAGGTATGCCGTTTGTTAACCGCCGTTGGTTAGGCGGTATGCTGACTAACTTCCAAACAGTTCGTCAGTCAATCAAACGTCTGGAAAACATTCAGGAAATGATCGATTCAGGTAAAACTGACGGTCTGAAAAAGAAAGAAATCCTGGATCTGACCCGTGAACAGGAAAAGCTGGAAAAGAGCATCGGTGGTATCCGTAAAATGGGTGGCCTGCCTGATGCGATGTTCGTGATTGACGTTGACCACGAGCGTATTGCAGTGAAAGAAGCGCAAAAACTGGGTATCCCAGTTATTGCTGTGGTTGATAGTAACAGTAATCCTGAAGGGGTAGATTACGTTATTCCTGGTAATGACGACTCCATGCGTGCGATTCGTCTGTACACTGCCAACATTGCAGATGCCATTCTGGAAGGTCGTGCTTCTGTTACTACTGCAGATGCAAACGAAGAATTTGTAGAAGTTGCTGAAAACAGTGCTGAACAAGCTGGCGAGTAATCTCTACTGACAAACTCAGCAGGCTCGTCCGCAAGGGGCGGGCCTGTGTTGTATATGTGGTCTGGAATTAGCAGGCCGTCATAAAAAACAGATTTGAAGGGTTAGAACAATGGCAATTACTGCAGCATTAGTTAAAGAACTGCGTGAGCGTACTGGCTCAGGCATGATGGAGTGCAAAAAAGCACTGGTTGAAGCAAACGGCGATATCGAATTAGCAATTGAAGAAATGCGTAAAGCGGGTCTGGCGAAAGCAGACAAGAAAGCGGATCGCATTGCTGCTGAAGGCATTATCGCGATTGAAGTCAGCAGCGATGGCAAAACTGCCGTCATGCTGGAAGTTAACTCAGAAACTGACTTTGTTGCCAAAGCTGACGATTTCGTTACTTTTGTTAACGAAGTGGCGCAAAAAACCCTGGCAGCTCAACCAGCTGATCTGGATGCGCTGAAAGCGTTAACTCTGGATTCTGGCGACACTGTTGAAACCAAGCGTCAAGCGCTGGTGGCTAAAATCGGTGAAAACATTCAGGTTCGTCGTTTCACTATCATGACCTCTGAAGGTCAGATTGGTTTTTACCGTCACGGTGATCGTATCGGTACCATGGTTGCACTGAACGGTGGTGATGTTGAGCTGGCAAAAGATCTGGCAATGCATGTAGCTGCAAACCGTCCACAAGCGGTATCTGCGGCTGAACTGCCACAAGAACTGCTGGACAAAGAGCGTGACATCGTTGCTACTCAAGCCAAAGACAGTGGTAAGCCTGACAACATCATCGAAAAAATGATCGAAGGCCGTATGGCTAAATTCGTCAACGAAATCAGCCTGCTGGGTCAAGCTTTCGTTAAAGATCCTGACACCACTGTAGAAAAACTGGTTAAACAAGCTGGCGCTTCTGTTGAAGGTTTTGCCTTCTTTGAAGTGGGTGAAGGTATCGAGAAAGCTGAAGATAACTTTGCCGAAGAAGTTATGGCTCAAGCCAGAGGTAAGTAATTGATGACACAAGCCGGAAGTCAGCCCGCATACAAACGCGTGCTGCTCAAATTGAGTGGCGAGGCCCTGATGGGGAATGCCGATTATGGTATTCAACCAGAAGTGATTTCCCGGTTTGCCAAAGAGATCTCTGAGCTCAGCGCCCAAGGCGTTGAGCTCGGAATCGTCATCGGCGGTGGCAACATTTTCCGTGGTGCAGGTTTGGCGGCGAGCGGCATGGACCGCGTCAGTGCCGACCACATGGGCATGCTGGCCACAGTCATGAACGCTTTGGCCTTGCAGGATGCGCTGGAGCAAAATGGTACGTTCTGTCGGGTTATGTCTGCGATTCGCATCCATGAGGTGTGTGAAGACTATCTGCGTCGTCGTGCTATCCGTCATCTGGAAAAAGGCCGTGTGGTGATCTTCGCTGCCGGCACCGGTAATCCATTTTTCACGACCGATTCAGCAGCCAGTCTGCGTGCTGTTGAAATTGGCGCTGAGTTGATGCTTAAAGCCACACAGGTTGATGGCGTCTACAATGACGACCCACGTAAGAATCCAGATGCGGTACGTTACAACGAACTGAGCTATGACGAAGTCATCAATAATCGTCTGGCGGTAATGGATACTACAGCTGTGGTGATGTGTCAGGAACAGAATATTCCGCTGCGAGTGTTTGACGTGCATCAGAGTGGTAATCTGACCAAAATCATTTACGGCGAGAATGTCGGAACATTGGTGAAATAGGACGGATCATGATCGAAGATATTAAAAAAGACGCTTCCGAGCGTATGAAAAAAAGCGTAGCGGCTCTGGGTACTTCTTTGGCTAAGATTCGTGCTGGCCGTGCTCACACCAGTCTGCTGGATCATCTCCATGTGTCTTATTACGGTTCAGACGTACCGTTAAGCCAGGTTGCTAACGTCGGTGTTGAAGACTCCCGTACCTTGGTGGTGACACCTTGGGAAAAAGACATGGTGTCTGTTATCGAAAAAGCGATTATGACTTCTGATCTGGGTGTGAACCCGATGAGTGCAGGCTTGACGATCCGTATTCCGATTCCAGCACTGACGGAAGAACGCCGTCGCGATTTGGTGAAAGTCGCTAAATCAGAAGCAGAAAACGCTCGCGTAGCAGTTCGTAACATCCGCCGTGATGCCAACAGTACTTTGAAAGAATTGCTGAAAGAAAAAGAAATCTCTGAAGACGAGCAACGTGGTGCTGAAGATGACGTTCAGAAGCTGACGGATGCGACAATCAAGGAAATCGATCAGGTTCTGGCTGATAAAGAAGTGGATCTGATGGAAGTGTAACCAGCCTGGTTACACTTTCGTTTAATGACACTCGCCATGAGTGGTCAGACAGTCTCTATTCCGAAACACATTGCTATCATCATGGATGGCAATGGTCGTTGGGCTAAACAGCGTCTCCAACCTCGTTTCATGGGCCACCGTGCCGGGGTCAAAGCAGTAGAAGGTATCGTCAAGCACTGCGCGCAGCGTGGCGTTGAAGTCCTGAGTCTGTTTGCGTTCAGCAGTGAAAACTGGCGTAGACCGGGTAAGGAAGTTTCTCTGTTGATGGAACTCTTCAGTCACGCACTGAAGAATCAGGTCAAAAAACTTCACGATAACAATATCAAACTGCAGATCATCGGCGATATCGATCGCTTTTCTGAATCCCTGCAACAACAAATCTATCTGGCACAGCAACTCACCAAAGACAATACTGGGCTGACTCTAAATATTGCGGCCAATTATGGTGGACGTTGGGATATTACCCAGTCCGTACAGCAGTTGGCCAGACAGGTAGCTGCCGGGACGCTTGATGCGGATGCAATCAGCGAAGAACTCATCAATGCGCATTTGAGTACGGCGTCTTTGCCTGAGCCGGACCTGTTTATCCGTACCGGTGGTGAAGAGCGCGTCAGTAACTTTCTCTTATGGCAGATGGCCTATACCGAATTCTACTTTACCGATGTGTTGTGGCCGGAGTTCGATGCCGGGCAACTGGATCGCGCGATAAATTCATTCACACATCGTGAACGCCGTTTTGGGCGCACCTCTGAACAACTTCAGGATAAACCGGATGCTTAAACAGCGTTTAATAACGGCGGCCGTGCTGATTCCTTTGGTAGTTTGGGCCATACTGGCCTTACCTAGCAAGATAGTCTTAGTTTTGTTCACTGCCGTGGCTGGCCTCGCGGCCTGGGAGTGGCTGTGCTTAATTAATATCAAGTCGACCAGCAACAAGCTGCTTTCATTAGCCTGTGTCGTTGCTGCCGGCATAGCAATGGGATTATTGGCTCCACCTGTTTGGGTATTGTCCGTTACGGCACTGATTTGGTTGTTAGCAACGCTGCTGGTGATGTTCTTCGCTCATCGACCTTTGTCTTCGGCGCTTGCCCGCTTATTTCAAGCTCCCTGGTTTGCGGTGTTAAGCATGGTGCTGATTCTAAGTGGTTTTGTGATAACGGCGACGTTGCTGCATAGTCACTGGCCGCAAGGGCCGGCTTTACTGCTTTATGTCATGGTGACCGTCTGGCTGGCCGATACCGGCGGCTATTTTGCCGGTAAACGTTTTGGCAAAACCAAACTGGCTACCGCCATCAGCCCGAATAAAACCTGGGAAGGTGTGGCAGGTGCACAAGTGCTGGCGCTGATCTGGGCATTGCTATTCTTTTATACAGTTGGCGGGCTCAGCTTGGGTATCATTCAGTGGTTAGTATTAACCGCCTTTATTGTGATGATTTCCGTTGTTGGCGATTTGCTCGAAAGTGTATTTAAGCGCTGTTTTGATAAGAAAGACAGCGGTCAGTTATTGCCGGGACATGGCGGTATGCTGGATCGCGTTGATAGTCTGCTGGCAGCGGTGCCAGTTTTTGTAGGTAGTCTGGTGGTCCTCGGGGCGTAGGATGAAAGCAGTAACAATTCTGGGATCAACAGGATCGATTGGCGTCAGTACTTTGGATGTGCTGGCACGTCACCCTGACAAATTCCGTGTTTTTGCATTAACCGCGAATGGCTCGGTAGACACCATGCTGCAGCAATGTCAGCAGTACCGCCCGAATTATGCCGTGATGTTGGATCACGATGCTGCGACAAAATTGGAGCGGCGTCTAGCTCAAACAGAATGCCAAACCCAAGTACTGGCTGGTGAAGAGGCATTGCAACAGGTTGCAAGTAGCGATGAGACTGATTACGTCGTCGCTGCGATTGTCGGTGCTGCAGGATTATTACCGACCTTAGCTGCCGCACGCAGTGGCAAACGCATCCTGCTTGCCAATAAAGAAGCCTTAGTCATGAGTGGTGCGCTGTTTATGCGCGAGGTCATCCATAATCAGGCGACTTTATTGCCGGTAGACAGCGAGCACAACGCGATCTGGCAATGCATGCCCGTTGCCGGTGAGCAGCGTTATGAGTTTGAAGGCAAAGGCGTTCGACGGATTATTCTGACGGCATCAGGCGGTCCTTTTCGGGATGCTGACTTAGCTTCACTGGAGCATGTTACACCCGAGCAGGCGGTGGCTCACCCGAACTGGTCGATGGGACAGAAGATCTCGGTCGACTCAGCGACGATGATGAACAAGGGGCTTGAAGTGATTGAAGCCCACTGGTTATTCGGACTGCAAAGTAGCCAGATTGATGTCGTTCTTCACCGTCAGAGTATTATTCATTCGATGGTCGACTATGACGATGGTTCGGTATTAGCGCAGATGGGAAACCCGGATATGCGCACACCCATTGCTAACACATTGGCCTGGCCAGAGCGTATCGACTCCGGTGTTGAACCGTTGGATCTGGTGGCGGCGGGACGACTGGATTTTGCAAAAGCAGACTTTGAACGTTTCCCTTGTTTAGATCTGGCCTATCAGGCTTTGGATGCCGGTGGCACCAGTACGGCTATTCTTAACGCTGCAAATGAAGTTGCCGTGGCGGCATTTCTGGCTCGGCAAATCAAGTTCACTGATATTGCCAAGGTGATTGACCAGGTATTGAATAAACTACCATCCAACCAAGCCGACTCGCTGGAGCAAGTTCTGGCAGATGATGCCGCTGCCCGCAGATTGGCGGTGGAACTCACGGCCTGATGCAGTCTTTGTTCTTTTTCCTTGTTGCACTTGCCGTATTAATCGTTATTCATGAATACGGTCATTTCTGGGTCGCACGTCGTTGTGGCGTAAAGGTACTACGCTTTTCTGTCGGCTTTGGTAAACCGTTGTGGCGTTATGTCGACAAGACCGGCACAGAGTTTGTGCTTGCACCGTTTCCGCTCGGTGGCTACGTGAAGATGCTGGACGAACGTGAAGCGGAGGTAGCCGAGCAGGATAAAGAGCGTGCCTTCAACCGGCAGAGTCTGGCGAAACGTTCAGCCATTGTTGTCGCAGGCCCTGTTGCCAACCTATTGTTTGCCATCTTGGCTTACTGGCTATTATTTATCACCGGGATACCGGGTATTAAGCCGGTAATTGAGCAGGTTGAAACCGATTCCGTTGCATGGCAATCAGGGCTATTAGCCGGCGATGAAATCACCCAGGTGGACGGGCGGGCGACGCCGACTTGGAATAGTGTGTTTAAAGCTTTGCTGTTACATGTTGAACAGGGGTCAACAGCGACAGTAGATGTGCTTTCAGGTGGAACGGTAAAAACCGTGACACTGACATTACCACAACTGGATCTCAGCAAGGCCGGGCAACTATTAACACAATTAGGCGTGACACCTCTGCGACCGGAATTGGCACCGGTACTTGGCCAGATTATCGATGAATCGCCAGCGAGCAAGGCCGGCTTGAGAGTTGGTGACACACTTATAGCAGCCAACGGTGTGTCTCTGAACAGCTGGAACCAGTGGGTAGAATTGATACAGGGAAAAGCCGATCAGGTGCTGACGATCACTGTCGAACGTCAGGGGGAGTATGTCGAGCTGCAACTGATGCCAGTCGCTGGTGAAGATGGTAAGGGTCGAATTGGCGCGGCTGTTGATGTTGATAACAGTGAGTTACCCGTTGAGCTGCAGGCTGAGCTACGTTTTGGTCCATTGGCTGCACTGCAGGAAGCAGTGATTCAGACCTGGCTGTTTACCAGTTCAACACTGAAAAGTCTGTGGGGAATGCTGACGGGCAATGTGTCGACCGAAAACCTGGGGGGACCCATCAGCATTGCCCAGATCGCGGGCAGTTCAGCGGAGCAGGGCTTTATCAGTTTTGTCAGTTTTCTGGCGATGATTAGTATTACCTTGGGCATATTGAATCTTTTGCCTATTCCAATGCTTGATGGGGGACATCTGGCGCTGTTTTTAATGGAAGCTATTCGCGGTAAACCGGTACCCGAAAATATTCAAATAAAAGGGCAGCAGATAGGATTGTTTCTGTTGCTGATGCTAATGTTTCTGGCCTTCTTCAACGATTTATCAAGACTGTTTGGATAATGCCGCCTTTGCAGGTACACTTACACTTTCGTCGACGGATCGTTAGTACTGACTACAATGAAAAAAATACTGCAGTTATTGGTCATGCTTGGCCTTACATCGGTAGCCTGGGCTGAGACTTTCACTATTGAGGATATACGGGTAGAGGGCTTGCAGCGGATTTCAGCAGGTACCGTGTTCAACTACCTTCCGGTAAAAGTCGGCGATGAAATGACCGACAATGATGCCCGCGGCATCATCCGTTCCCTGTTTAAATCCAAGTACTTTAATGACGTGCAGGTCGAGCAAGACGGTAACGTGCTGGTTATTAAAGTGCAGGAAAGGCCAGCCATTTCCAGTATTGAACTGGTCGGTAATAAGGATATGGACTCAGCCGAGCTGCTTAAGTCCTTGCGTGAAATCGGGTTTGGTGAAGGTCAGGTTTTTGAGCAGGCCATGCTGGAAAAAGTGGAACTGGAGCTGGAACGTCAGTACTTCAGTCGCGGTAAATACGGCGTAGCGATCGAGTCTGAAGTCACACCGTTATCACGCAACCGAGTCGCTATCCGTATCACCATGGCTGAGGGTGTGGTTGCGACCATCAAAGACATCAACATCGTTGGTAATCACTCGTTTGAGCAAGAAGAGCTGATGACAGAGTTTCAGACGACAACGGGTAGCCTGTTATCGTTTATTACGAAGGATAATCAATATTCCCGCCAGAAACTTTCGGCGGATCTGGAAACCCTGCGTTCCTTTTACCTGGATCGTGGTTTTGTTGACTTCACAGTAGAGTCCACGCAGGTTTCTATCAGTGACGATAAGAAAAGCATGTTTATCACCATCAATATTACCGAAGGTGATAAATACAAAATCAATGAAGTTCGCCTGGCCGGTAATCTGATTGTGCCAGAAGAAGATCTGTTTCAACTGGTCACGATCAAACGTAATTCCGTCTTTTCCCGTAAAGCGATTACCAAGAGCACGGAGAATCTGACTAATCGTCTGGGTAATGATGGTTATGCTTTTGCCAACGTCAATGCGGTGCCGGAAATTGACCGTGAAGCCCAAGAAGTCAATCTGACTTTCTTTGTGGATCCGGGACGTCGTGCTTATGTCCGTCGCATTAATATTTCAGGTAACAGTAAAACCCGTGATGAAGTGCTTCGCCGTGAGTTCCGTCAGCAGGAGTCAGCGTGGATTTCGACTGAAAAAGTGGAGCAGTCTAAAGCTCGCGTCTCACGTCTGGGTTATTTTGAAAACGTGAACGTAGAAACCATTCCTGTTGCTGGTGTTCAGGATCAGGTTGATCTGGACTTTAGTGTTAGTGAAACACCCTCGGGCAGCTTATCTGCAGGTATCGGTTTTTCGCAGTCAGACGGTCTTATTTTCAATGCTAATGTGACCCAGAAAAACTTCCTTGGTAGTGGTAAGCATATCCGTTTCGGTTTTAATAACAGCAGTATCAATACAGTTTATAGCTTTGGCTACACTAACCCATTTGTCACAGTTGATGGCATCAGCCAGGGCTTTAATGCCTACTACCGTGAAACCGATGCCGATGAAGCGAATATCGCGCGTTATACTCTGGATGCTTTCGGTGGTGATATTACTTTCGGTGTACCGATTTCGGAAGAAAATCGTATCGATGTGGGGCTAGGCTATGAGCATACCCAGATTGATCTACCGAGTCTGGCTAGTGAACGGGTAAACCGATATGAAGAGTACATTGAACGTGAGGGCGATACCTTTGATACTGTGACCTTGAATCTGGGCTGGTCCAGTGATAACCGTGACAATGCCTTGTTGCCTACCAGTGGCATTTCCCAAAGTCTTAATGCTGAAGTCGCGGTGCCAGGCCCTTCATTGCAGTTCTATAAACTGCGTTATAAAGCGAATGCGTATCGGCCGATCAGTGACTCTCTGACTTTTGCGCTTAGAGGTGAGTTTGGTTATGGTGACGCTTATGGTGATACCGAGGAGTACCCATTCTTCCAAAACTTTTATGCTGGCGGTATCCGTAGCGTAAGGGGCTTCCAGGCTAATACGCTCGGTGTAAGAGAGGATGATGAACCGTTGGGTGGTAACTTAATGGTCACCGGCGGTGCTGAAATTATCTTCCCGGTACCATTTATGGAAAAATCGCTGAAATCTTTCCGCCTGAGTGCATTCACAGATTTCGGTAACGTGTATGATGTCGACCAGGATTTTGATGCCGGCCTGCTGCGTTACTCTGCAGGTCTTTCCGCTATCTGGATTTCACCATTTGGTGCAATGTCTTTCAGTATAGCGGCTCCGTTGAAGAAAGAAGACGGGGATGAAACCGAGGCATTCCAATTCTCGTTAGGATCGACGTTTTAATTAACTATTGGAGTTGAGTGTGAAAAAAATGAAGTTTATTTGGCTGTTGTTTGCCTTGATGATCGCTGCTCCTGCCAGTTATGCGGCAGAGTTGAAAATCGGTGTCGTCAATGCGGGTGTCGTGCTGGATAAATCTCCCCAGAAAGCGGCTGCATTAGCCCGTCTGGAGAAAGAGTTCGCTTCCAGAAGTCAATCACTGGAGGCCAAGCATAAAGCACTACGTGCTGCACAGGAAAAATTAAGCAAAGACGGTGCGATCCTGAGTGCTGAGCAGCGTCGTGACAAAGAACGCGACATTCTCAGCGATCAACGTGATCTGCAACGTCTGCAGGATGAGTACAGTGAAGATCTGTCTATCCGTCGTAATGAAGAATTGCGCAAGCTGGAAAAAGATATTGCTGAGACCATTGTTGATCTGGCTAAGAAAGAGTCATTTGACATGATTCTGTATCAAGGTGTGATTTTTGCCAGCGATAAGGTTGATCTGACCGATAAAGTCCTGGAAATGCTGAAAGCGAAATCAAAATAGAGCTGACGCGTGAGTTGGACTTTAGCGCAAATTGCACAGCATATTAATGGTCAGCTTGTAGGCGATCCGGATTACACCGTAACCGCCGTTGGCACCCTGACTGATGCCGGACCGGAGCATCTCAGCTTTCTGGCAAATACCAAGTATAAAAAGTATCTGCAATACACCCGGGCAGGGGCGGTTATCGTCGCTGCCGGGGTAGAGTCAGATTCTGACATCCAGCTGATCCAGGTGGATGATCCTTACGTCGCCTATGCCAAGGCAGCATCGCTACTGTATCCGGAGACAAAACCTGAAGCAGGAATCCATCCGACGGCCTGGGTACACCCCCAAGCTGAGATTGCCGCTGATGTCACTATCGGTCCCAATGTAACGATAGAGCAGGGCGTTATCATTGCTGCTGGCACTAGTATAGGTCCAGGCTCCGTGATAGAAGCTAATGTCAGGGTAGGAAACACCTGTCGAATCAAGGCCAACGTGACGCTATGCCGTGAGGTACAACTCGGTGACCGGGTTGTTATTCATCCCGGTGTGGTGATTGGTGCGGATGGCTTTGGTATCGCCAATGATAAAGGGCGCTGGATAAAAGTACCGCAAGTTGGTCGGGTCGTGATAGGCAATGATGTTGAAATTGGTGCCAATACGACGATTGATCGCGGTGCTATCGATGACACGCTGATTGCTGATGGTGTCAAACTCGATAACCAGATCCAGATCGGACATAACGTTCGTATTGGTGAACACACCGTTATTGCCGGCTGTGTCGGCATTGCCGGAAGTACAGTTGTCGGCAAGTACTGCGCTATTGGTGGGGGGACAGGCATCGCCGGTCACATTGAAATCGCCGACGGTGTACAACTGACAGGTATGAGTATGGTGACCAAGTCAATTACCGAACCAGGTGTTTATTCTTCAGGAATTCCGATTGAGCCTGCCAGACAATGGCATAAAAATGTGGTTCGCTACCGGCAGCTGGATAAACTGTTTGCCCGTGTAGAACAATTAGAAAAACAATTGAAAGACTAAGTGCCTGACCAGCCTTGAGCGGCTTTTACTTTACCGGCAGGGAGAGTCACAGTAAGATTGTTGCTCTTTTATTAAAATGACACGTCCATAGGGTTATTGGTTTGAACACGATTGATATACACGAAATTCAACGTCTGTTGCCGCATCGTTATCCTTTCCTACTGATCGACAGAGTGATTGAATTTACCCCGGGTGAGCATCTGGTTGGCATTAAGAATGTGACTTTTAATGAACCTCACTTTACCGGCCATTTCCCTCAGCGCGTGATCATGCCGGGTGTGCTGATTCTTGAGTCCCTGGCACAAGCGACTGGCCTGTTGGCGTTCAAAACCGCTGATGCCATTCGTTCTGATGAAGCCTTATATTATCTGGCAGGCATTGATAACGCGCGTTTTAAAAAGCCGGTCGAGCCCGGTGACCAGTTGAAGCTTGAAGTTAAACTGGTCAAAAATAAGCGAAACCTCTGGAAATTCAGTGGCGAAGCGAGTGTCGATGGCGAAGTCGTCGTCAGTGCCGATATTATGTGTGTCAACCAAGAAATGCCCAAGTGATTCATCCTACAGCCATTATTGATCCTTCAGCCGTCATCGCTGATGACGTCAAAATTGGTCCGTACACGGTAATCGGACCTAACGTCGAAATTGGCGCTGGCTGTGAAATTGCCGCTCATGTGGTAATAAACGGGCCGACCAAGATTGGGCGTAACAACCGTATTTTTCAGTTCTCATCCATTGGTGAAGAGCCACAGGATAAGAAGTTCCATGGTGAAGATACCTGGCTTGAGATTGGTGATAACAATCTGATCCGCGAGTCGGTAACAATTAACCGTGGTACGGTTCAGGGAGGTGGTCTGACACGGGTTGGCAGTAATAACTGGATTATGGCCTATGTGCATATCGCCCATGACTGCTTAATCGGTAACGATAATATTTTCGCCAATAACGCGTCACTGGCCGGTCATGTAGTGGTTGATGACTTTGTGATTCTCGGTGGCTTTACCCTGATCAGTCAGTTTAACTACCTGGGTTCACATAGCTTCAGTGCTATGGGTAGTGTAATTTCCCGAAATGTGCCACCCTACGTTTTGGTATCTGGGCATATGGCCAAACCGGTGGGGGTGAATGTAGAAGGCCTGAAACGTCGTCAGTTCTCTGAAACGCAGATCCGCAATATCCGTCAGGCTTATAAATACTTATACCGTTCAGGTCTGCGTATGGAAGAAGCGGAGCAACGTCTGGAAAACATTGAACAGGAAGCCGGAGAACTGGCGATCCTGATTGACTTCCTGAAGAAGCAGGAAGGCGGAATTATCCGGTAGCTGAGTTCACAGCTACCGGTTTCACTCTTGAATTACTCGTTAGTTGGACTTGAGCTGATTTTATGAATGCTCAGGTCCGCACCGTTGTATTCTTCTTCCTGAGTTAAACGCAGTCCCATCAGAACTTTCAGCGCACCGTAGACAATAAAGCCGCCGACAAAGGCGACCACAATACCCAGACCGGTACCAATCAGCTGTGAAATAAAGCTAACGCCACCCATTCCACCCAATGCAGCGGAGCCAAAGATCCCTGCGGCAATACCACCCCACACGCCACACAAGCCATGCAGAGGCCAAACGCCAAGTACATCATCGATTTTCCATTTGTTCTGGGTCAGGGTAAATGTCCAGACGAACAGTGCACCTGCAACCAAACCAGTGGTAAGTGCACCAAGTGGGTGCATGATATCTGAACCCGCACACACAGCGACTAATCCAGCCAGTGGACCATTGTGAACAAAGCCCGGGTCATTACGTCCCATCAGGCAGGCTGCGAGAATACCGCCTACCATTGCCATCAAAGAGTTCACAGCTACCAGGCCACTGATACCATCAATTTCCTGTGCTGACATGACATTAAAGCCGAACCAGCCTACGCTTAAAATCCAGGCACCAAGCGCCAGAAAAGGAATACTTGATGGGGGATGGGCATACATTTCACCACTTTTACCATAGCGGCCATAACGCGGACCTAGATGTAGCACTGCGGCCAATGCGATCCAGCCACCCACAGCATGAACGACAATAGAGCCGGCAAAATCATGGAAACTGGCACCGAATTGCTCAGCTAACCAATCTTGAATGCCGAATGCACCATTCCAGGTAATGCCTTCAAAGAAAGGATAAACAAAACCAGCGATAAAGAACGTGGCGATAAGTTGTGGATTAAAGCGTGCCCGCTCTGCAATACCCCCTGAGACAATCGCTGGAATCGCTGCAGCAAAAGTCAGCAGGAAAAAGAATTTAACCAGTGCATAGCCATTGGCTTCGGTCAGGGCCGGTGCGGCATCGAAGAAGTCAATGCTGTAAGCAATACCATAACCTATAAAAAAGTAAGCAATACTGGAGACGGCAAAGTCGACAATGATTTTGACCAATGCATTGACCTGGTTTTTCTTGCGCACAGTACCGACTTCAAGAAAAGCAAAGCCAGCGTGCATAGCCAGTACCATGATGGCACCGAGTAGTATGAATAAAACATCAGTTGAGTTTTGCACTATCTTGTCCTTCTTGTTGTTTTAGATAAAGCACCAAAATAGCAAGAAACGCACCAAAGTGGACTTTTATTGTTAACCAATGACTTATCGAAGTTTCAAACAATAATTGTGCAATGCATTGCATTTTTATGGTGCGTGCTGAGTGGGCTTTGCACTATATGAGGGCGTCACACAGAACCCTATAGACATGATCCACAAGATGTGAATAAAAACGTATAATCTTCGCTTTTAAACTAAATACGTCTGTAGCGAACAGCATTAAGGAGAGCGCATGGATATCTATGCATCTGATGAAGAAAAAGCAGAAGCGATAAAACAGTGGTGGCGAGATAATGGCCGCTCAGTATTTGCCGGTGTGATTCTTGGTGGTGCTGCTATTTTTGGTTTCCGCTATTGGACTACTCATCAGGATGTGCAAGCGCAGAATGCTTCTGTTTTATATCAGCAGGCAGCGATTCAGATGAATCAGTCCGAGTATGAACAAGCGCAATCAACAGTAAGCCAACTGACAGCAGAGTATGCATCTACTGCCTATGCCGTGTTTGCCGCATTGGAGTTGGCACAGGTTGCGATCAAGAAAAATGAACTGGGCAAGGCTGAGGAGCAATTAAACTGGGTGCTCGACAACGCCAAACTCAGCGCCCACCGTGATCTCGCTCGCCTGCGTTTGGGTCAGATTCATCTCCAGCAATCAAACTATGCCGCTGCGAACGACTTGATTCAGAACGCAGAAACAGCAGCATTCAGTTCGATGTTTGCAGAACTGGAAGGTGACATTGCGCTGGCTCAGGGCAAAGCTGATGATGCACTTGCCGCTTACCAGCGTGCTGTGGCCAGCATGGCTGTCGGCGATACTAGACAGCAATTACTGCAATTGAAACTGGATGATGTGGCGGTTGCTCATGAAGGTTAAAAAGCTACTTCCCTTACTATTGCTACCGATGTTCCTCGGACTGAGTGGCTGTGGTGCTATTGAGTATCTCTTTGTTGAAGAGGTTTACGAGGCTCCGCCAAGCGAGTTGACTGAGTTCACACCTGAATTTGAATTAAAAGCTTTATGGAAAGCCGAGGCTGGAGACGGCGCTGGCGAAACCAATAACGACCTTGGTGCCTGGTGGCAGAACGGCTTGGTAGTGGCGGTTGATCACGAAGGTGAGGTCAGTGCCTTTAATGCTGAAACGGGTAAGCGTCAGTGGGAAACCGAACTGGATGTGACCGTTGTTGCCGGTGTCGGTGGCGGGATGGATCTGGTGTTGGTTGGAACCCAAAAAGGGGAGATGATCGCACTGAACGAAGCCGATGGAAAAGAACGCTGGCGCAGCCGTTTGACCAGTGAGGTGTTGGCACGCCCGATTGCCGGTGAAAACGTTGTCGTCGCGCGTACAGCGGATGGCAGGGTGACTGGTATGTCAGCAGAAGACGGTAAGGTTATGTGGTCATACCAGCGCAGTGTGCCTTTGCTAAGCCTGCGTGGTGCTGGTGCTCCAGTAATTGCAGAAGGGCGCGTAATTGCTGGCTATGACAATGGCAAACTGGTCGCTTTATCAATTGCTGATGGCAAGGTCGTCTGGGAAAAGAGCGTCGCGGTTCCACGTGGACGTACTGAACTGGATCGTCTGGTCGATATTGATGCCGACCCTGTTGTTATCAACGATACTGTTTACGCCGTGACCTATCAGGGTAATGTGGCAGGTGTTGATCTGACTTCCGGGCAAACGCTCTGGTCACGTGAAATGTCTTCCCAGGCTGGTTTGGATGCGGTGTATGGTGATGCTGTTTACGTAACAGACGATGAAGGCAATGTCTGGTCAGTACAGGATGGTAGTGGTGATGCATTATGGCGTCAGACACGTTTGGTGCGTCGCCACGTAACAGGCCCTGCCGTTGCAGGTGATTATGTTGTGGTCGGTGATCTGGAAGGTTATATACACTGGATTGCCCGCAACGATGGTCGTTTTGTCGCCAGACAGCAGATCACGGATGCTGCTATCCGTAGTCAACCATTTGTGGTGGATGGCGTGCTCTACATCACAGCAGCTGACGGCACAATTGCCGCTGTACGGGTACCGTAAATTTGAAACCAGTTATCGCTCTAGTGGGCCGACCTAATGTCGGCAAATCCACCATCTTTAATCGTCTGACTCGCAGCCGTGATGCGCTGGTGGCTGACTTTGCCGGTCTGACGCGTGATCGTATTTACGGCACGGTCCGGGAAGAAGGTCTGGACTTTATCCTGATTGATACCGGTGGTCTGACTGATCAGACCGACAATATGGCTGAGTTGATGCGTAAGCAGGCGCAGCTGGCTATTGATGAAGCCGATTTGGTTTTATTTGTTGTCGATGGTCGTGCCGGTTTGATGCCTGCCGATCATGATGTTGCTCAACAACTGCGCAATCAGGGTAAGCCGATTCGTCTGGTCATTAATAAGACAGAAGGTGAGCAGCGTGACTTGGTTGCGGCTGAGTTCTATGCCTTAGGTCTTGGTGAGCCTTTGGTGATCTCTGCTACACAGGGTCGGGGCATCAGTCAGGTGTTTGCTGAAATTGCCGAGGCAGTGCCTAACAGCCGTGCACCTGAACTTGATGAAACAGAAAGTGAAGATGAGACTGCGGCGCCTGATGATATTCGCCTTGCGGTATTAGGCCGTCCGAATGTGGGTAAATCAACACTGATCAATCGTCTGCTCGGTGAAGAACGTGTTGTTGCTTTTGATGAGCCAGGCACAACCCGTGACAGTATTCATATTCCGTTTGAAAAAGACGGCGTCAGTTATACCTTGATTGATACTGCCGGTGTCAGACGTCGTTCAAAAGTGTCTGAAAAGCTGGAAAAATTCAGTGTTCTGAAGACCTTGCAGGCTCTGGAAGATGCCAATGTTGTGATGCTGGTTTTGGATGCGCACGAAGGTATTGTTGAACAGGATCTGCATCTGGCTGGCTTGATTATCGAAAGTGGACGTGCTGTTGTTCTGGCCGTTAATAAATGGGATGGCCTGGAAAAAAGTGAACGCGAATGGGTGGCCGCCAATGTCGAACGCCGTTTACCGTTCCTGAATTTTGCCAAAACGCATTTCATTTCAGCCTTGCATGGTAGTGGTGTGGGCTTATTGTTTAAGTCTGTGCGTCAAGCCTACCAGTCAGCGATGATGAAGATACCGACTTCTCGTTTGACCCGGGTATTGGAAGATGCGGTAGCCGATCATCAACCTCCACTGGTTCGAGGTCGTCGTATCAAATTCCGTTATGCGCATTTGGGTGGTAAGAACCCACCACGGATCATTATTCACGGCAACCAGACAGATGCGACGCCTAACAGCTACAAACGCTATCTGGAAAATACCTTCCGTGAAGCCCTTAAATTACAGGGCACGCCGGTCATGATTGAATTCAAGACCAGTGACAACCCCTTCAAGGACAAAAAGCCAAAAGCGCCGGATGTGGCGGGTAAGCCTAAACAGCGTCCACCCAGACGCAGCCGTAAAGATTAGGTCAGAGAATCCCCTGATCGTCTCCCATCAGGTTATCAAGGTCACTGAGCCGACCACGGATTTTTTCGCGGTTGGCCAGTTTCTCACGGGCTGCGGCCGGTAAGTCGGTAAACAAAATCACTTCTTTATCTATCAGTGTGTTGATCAAGTCCTCAAGCACCCTGATTAAGGTCATATCTGAGGCCGACAAAGCGCCTCTGGCATTATCTGCATCCCCACTTTGCTTCAAAAAAGCGATAAGTTCTTCCGAGTTAACCGAAAGGTACTCTTCTGCTCCCGGTTTGGAAGAGTCAAATACAGCGATGATGTTGCCCTGATCGTCTCTTTTTACGTAGGCCATTATGCGTGCTCCGGCGCTTGCCATTTCGGCTGTAATTTATGGGTAGTGGGCTTTACAGTAAAACAAAAAGCTGTGAAACTCATCAAATTATTTAGATTCTTGTTAGCCCTCGATGAATACGGAGCAAGTCATCAACTTGAATAAGCAAGCGCAATGGGAGGCAGAGGACGGCCATCGTAGTTTTGATGATCCCTTGCTCGGGTGTCTGACAATCCTATCCAAAATTCTGAATAAACCACATAGCCCGGAGTCTCTGACGGCAGGCTTACCGCTGGTTGATAACCGTTTAACCCCCAAGTTATTTTCCAGAGCCGCTGAGCGAGCTGGCTTATCGTCAAAAGTAGTTAAACGTTCACTACGTAAAATCTCAAACCTGGTCTTACCTGCGGTCTTGTTACTGCAAGACGCTAACGCCTGCATTTTGTTGGAAGTGAAAGGTAAACAGGCAAGGGTGATATTCCCCGAAAGTGGTGAGGGTGAGGCAGAGGTCAGCCTGAAAGACCTTGAAGCCAGTTATTCCGGCTACGCGATTTTTATTAAACCCGTTCATCATTTCGATAAACGCACCGAATACACCGCGATACCTCGCGCTTCGCATTGGTTCTGGGGCACTATCATGCGCTTCTGGCCGATCTATAGCGAAGTGTTTGTTGCCTCAATTTTGGTCAACAGCTTTGCTCTGGCATCACCCTTGTTCATCATGAATGTTTATGACCGGGTGGTACCGAACCATGCCACTGAAACGCTGTGGGTACTCGCTATCGGTGTCGCCACCGTGTTTGTGTTTGAGTTACTGCTCCGAACGTTAAGGGCCTACTTTATAGATATGGCGGGCAAACGGGCCGATGTGATGCTGTCGTCAAGCATCTTTGAGAAGGTGCTGGCTGTGAAAATGGCAGCGCGTTCCAATTCGGTCGGCTCCTTCGCAAACAGCATGCAGGAATTTGAGTCATTCCGTGACTTCTTCACCTCGGCAACGCTGACCACACTGATCGACTTACCTTTCGCGTTCCTGTTTATCGCTGTTATCTGGATGGTGGCAGGGCCGGTAGCCTATGTGCCATTGGCAGTGATTCCGCTGACGATTCTGGTCAGTATTATTATTCAGATTCCGTTAGGTAGAACGATACAGCATCTGTTCAGACACTCCGGACAACGCAGTTCAACGTTGATTGAGACGCTGACCGGGTTAGAAACCATCAAGAGCATCGGAGCGGAAACGCCAATCCAGCGTAAATGGGAACAAACCATTGGCTTTATGACGAAATACAGCCAACGTGCACGCTTGTTGTCATCCAGTGCGATTAATTTCACCACCTTCTTGCAGCAAATGGCGACCATCGCCGTTGTGGTGTTTGGTGTTTACCTAATTACTGAAAATGAGATCACCATGGGGGCATTGATTGCCGCAACGATTCTGACGGGCAGAGCGCTGGCACCCATGGCACAACTTGCCGGAATCCTGACTCGTTATCATCAGTCCAAGGCGGCGCTTAAATCACTCAACACTTTGATGAACCTGCCGGTTGAACGACCCTCGGGACGCGAGTTTTTGCACCGGCCTGAATTCAAAGGCGGGGTCGAGTTCAAAAAAGTTCGTTTTCGTTATCCTAACCAGCCGCTTGATGCCTTGGTTGACGTGTCTTTCAAAATTCAGCCTGGTGAGAAGGTCGCGTTTATAGGCCGAATTGGCTCTGGCAAAAGCACGATAGAAAAACTGATCTTGGGGCTATATGAACCTGATGATGGTGCCATTCTGCTGGACGGTACTGATATTCGTCAGGTGGATCCAGTCGATTTACGCCGTAACGTCGGTTACGCGCCACAAGATGTGGTGCTATTTTTCGGCAGTATTCGTGACAACATTACCATGGTGGCACCCTTCGCTGAGGATGCAGCTGTGCTGCGTGCAGCCGATGTAGCCGGTGTGACCGAGTTCGTAAACCGACACCCGTCTGGTTTTGATATGCCGGTGGGCGAGCGCGGTGAAGGCCTGTCCGGTGGACAGCGTCAAAGTGTGGCTGTTGCTAGGGCCTTGTTGATGGACCCACCAGTCGTGGTATTGGATGAGCCGACCAATGCGATGGACAACAGCACGGAAGAGCGGTTTAAAGGCAAGCTGGCAGAAGTGCTTCAGGATAAAACCTTACTGCTGGTCACCCACAAAGCATCATTGTTGAGTCTGGTTGACCGGGTCATTGTCATGGATCAAGGTCATCTTGTTGCTGATGGACCGCGTGATCAGATTCTGGCTGCGTTGAAGAAAGGCCATATTAAAGTGTCTAAAGGATAAAGCATGGCCTGGTTTAAACGAGTTGAACCCGAAGATATTGAATTTATGTCAGAGGTCAGTGCGGCGACGATGGAAACATCGCCCCGCACCGGCCATTCTCTACTTATCCTGAGCGCCTTATTTTTTGTCTGTGCTATTTGGTGGGCGAATCAGACCGAGTTGGATGAAGTCACTCGCGGTGAAGGTAAGGTTATTCCCTCCAGTAAAATTCAGGTAATACAGAATCTGGAAGGCGGTATTTTGTCGGAAGTGCTGGTTAGCGAAGGTCAGCTGGTCGAAAAAGGTGATGTGCTGCTGAAAATCGATGATACCCGTTTTTCATCTACCTTCGATGAGACCAAGCTGAAATACTGGGAACTGCTGGCCAGAGCATCTCGCCTAGACGCGGAGTCTCAAGGTAAAGCATTAGAATTGCCTGAAGAATTGGTTAAAGAGCGACCATCATTGGCTGCCGCAGAGCGCAATCTCTATTTGACACGACAACGTGAACTGCAAAGCAGTATTGATGTGCTTGAGCAACAGGCGCGCCAGCGCCAGCAGGAAATGGCCGAGACACAGGCCAAGCTGAATAAGCTGCGCACCAGTTACGAGCTCAGTAATCAAGAGTTAAAAATGTCCGAGCCACTGGTCGGGGTAGGCGTCATTTCTGAGGTCGAAATTCTACGTCTGAAACGGACGGTGAATGATTTACGCGGTGAAATGGAAACCACACGCCTCGCTCTCCCACGTATTCGTTCAGGCTTGTCTGAGGTCAGACAAAAAATCGAAGATGCCAAAGTTCGCTTTCAATCAGAATCAGCATCCCAGCTAAGTGAAGTTCAGGCTGAACTTGGACGCACACAGACAACCGTCGTATCAGCCAAAGATCGGGTTAGCCGGACTCAGGTCCGGGCACCTGTCCGGGGCAAAATCAATCGTTTGATGATCAACACGGTCGGCGGGGTTATTCAGCCGGGTGAAGATATCGTTGAAATCGTTCCTGTGGATGACAGCCTGTTGATTGAAGCGCATATCCGGCCGTCAGATATTGCCTTCCTGCGACCGGGGCAGAATGCGATGATTAAATTCACTGCTTATGATTTTTCGATTTATGGTGGATTACCGGCGACACTGGAGCGGATCAGTGCCGATACCATTACCAATGAAGAAGATGAAAGTTTCTATCTGATTTATCTACGCACGGAAAAGAATTATATTGACAGCAGTAAAGGCCCGTTAGAGATTATTCCAGGTATGACAGTGACGGTCGATATTCTGACAGGTAAGAAATCGGTACTGGATTACCTGTTGAAACCAATTTTAAAAGCGAAAAATGAAGCGCTGAGAGAGCGTTGATGGATGGAATCATCTTAATGAGAGAGACCACAACAACTGCAGCGAGTGTGTTCCTGGTGGTCCCTAAACAGGAACAGCGGGCAAAGATTACACAGACGCTGCCAGATATCTATGCGGTGTCGGAGTTTGCCGATGTAGCGTCTATGCTGGCAGTCGCTCAGGCTGACAAACCACAACTCATTCTGTGTCATCAATCCTTTTTTGAGACGGATCATTACGCCGCCTTGGGCAGTATTGCTCAGAAGTGTTCAGACAGCCGGATCATGATTATTGGCCCCCCACGGCCGATGATTGTCCAAATTGAGGCGCTGAAAGAAGGCGCACGCGGTTATTTCAATGAAGACTTGTCGTTGGAGAAGTTGCATGAAGCATTGCAATTGATTCTGCATGGTGAAGTCTGGGTTGAACGTCATGTTATCTCCGGACTGATTGATGAATTAACGCACAAGCCTAAGGTGAGTGACGAGCAACGTCAGGCGTTGGAGACCTTGTCGCCGAAAGAAATGGAAGTTGCAAGGTCGGTGAGTCATGGTGCAACCAATAAGATGATTGCTCGGCAGATGAATATCACCGAGCGAACAGTGAAAGCTCATCTGACAGCGATATTTCAGAAAATGAACCTGCCTGACAGGTTGTCTTTAGCTATATTTTTTCGGGATTTGCGCTAATTTTTCCATTGCAGCCCAGCTTATGTTGTAATACAGTTGCTTATGAGCGTAACTTAAAACAATTTTGGACGTTTGACCTGCGATGTCTGAGGAGCCGCCGAAAGCATCGCTACACTAATAGGATAAGTATATGAAACCTCTAGCCATCGTCATCCCTCTCTGTCTGTCGGTTGGCATTGCTCACGCGGATACACTCCAGGAAGCAGTGGACGCCACCGTTAAAACTAACCCTGATGTTCTTGCGGCTACTCATGAACGACGGGCAGTTTCCAAAGAAATCGATCAAGCTCGAGCTGGCTATTACCCTACGCTAGATTTGGCGGTCGGCACTGGCTGGGAAATGACAGATAACCCCAGTACTCGTGCAGCAGGCAAGGGCGAAGTCCACCTTAACCGTGATGAAGCCAGCCTCAATCTTCGTCAAATGCTATTCGACGGTATGGAAACCAAGAATGAAGTCATGCGCCAAGAAGCGCGTACCAATTCACGATCATACGGCGTATTCAGTTCAGCAGAAAATACCGGTCTGGAAGCTGTAGATGCCTACCTCAATGTGCTCCGACGCCAAAAGCTGGTAGAACTGGCCCAAACGAATCTGGAAGCACACAAACGTACCCATGACCAAATCATGCTGCGTGCTGAACGTGGTGTTGGCCGTGCTGCCGATATGGAACAAAGCTTAGGTCGTCTGGCTCTGGCTGAAGCCAACTTGATGGCAGAGCAAAGCAATCTCCGTGATGCTGAAACCGCCTACATTCGTGTTGTCGGAATGCCTCCTGCTTCATTGAGCAAACCTGACTCGCCAATTGGCCAAGTACCAGCGAGTCTGGATGAAGCTATTGCCAGCGCAATCGATAATCATCCGACATTGCGTTTAGCGAATTATGATGTTGAGTCAGCACAAGCGCAACATGCAACGGCAAAAGCACCGTTTTACCCAGACCTGCATTTGGAATTGGGTACCCGTGCAGACCATGATATCGATGGACAGGAAGGTAAAGACAAAGACATCACCGCGATGCTCCGTCTTCGCTATAACCTATACAACGGTGGTCGTGATAGTGCACGCCGTGAAGAAACGGCATTCCTGATTAATCAGGCTGCGGAAATTCGTAACAACACGCACCGTCAAGTCGAAGAAAGTGTGCGCCTATCATGGAACGCTTGGGAAACAGTAAAAGCGCAAATGGGAGCGCGCGAACAGCACGTGCAATCAAGTGAAAAAGCGCGTGATGCGTACCAACAGCAGTTCAGCCTGGGTCAACGTACATTGCTGGACTTGCTGGATTCTGAGAATGAGGTATTCAGAGCGCGTACTGCTTTGACCAATACTCAGTATGACGAAATGTACGCGATGTACCGCATTCTCAACAGCATGGGCATTCTGCTGCAAAGCCTGAATGTTGAACTGCCTGAGTCAGCTGCAACAATTGCAGCGAATGAATAAGCTTTACTAAGCTGTATCTATGAAAGCCACGACATGAATGTCGTGGCTTTTTTTTAACGAATCCGGCCATTTTTTTCTGGTTTAGGAACGTTCATGCTATTATACGAAGCCCGATTGGCGGGTTATTTTAAGAGAGTTCATGAGTAAGCAATCATCATTTACCTACGAAGAATTATTGCAGTGCGGACACGGCGAAATGTTTGGTCCCGGCAATGCCCAGTTACCCGTACCGAATATGTTGATGATGGATCGCATTACTCATATCGCCAACACCGGTGGAGCATATGGTAAGGGCGAGATTATCGCCGAACTGGATATTCATCCTGACCTGTGGTTCTTTGATTGCCACTTCCCAGGTGACCCGGTGATGCCTGGCTGTCTTGGTCTGGATGCAATGTGGCAATTGGTTGGATTTTTCCTGGCCTGGGATGGTAACCCTGGTCGTGGCCGTGCGTTGGGGTCTGGTGAAGTGAAGTTCACCGGACAAGTTTTACCAACAGCGAAAAAAGTCACTTACCGTATCGATCTGAAACGCGTGATCGCCCGCAAACTGGTTCTTGCTATTGCTGATGGCACTGTGTCTGTCGATGGTCGTGAAATCTATGTTGCGAAAGATTTACGTGTCGGCCTGTTTACCTCTACCGACGATTTTTAGGAATAACTGATGAGACGTGTTGTTGTCACAGGACTGGGTATTGCTTCCTGTCTGGGTCTGGACGCTGCGACAGTGACGGAATCGCTTCGCACTGGCCGTTCAGGTATTCGTTTCAAGCAAGACTATGCCGATATGGGCTTTCGCAGCCATGTAGCCGGCACTATCGATATTGATTTCAAAGAACATATCGATCGTAAGACCTTACGTTTTATGGGTGATGCCGCTGCCTATAGCTATATCTCTATGCAGCAGGCAATTGCGGATGCCGGCCTGACTGACGAGCAGGTATCCAATATCCGTACCGGTCTAATTATGGGCTCGGGCGGTGCCTCGTCTGCCAATCAGGTGGAAGCGGCAGACATTCTGCGTGAAAAAGGTCTCAAGCGCATTGGCCCTTACCGTGTGACCCAGGTCATGGGTAGTACAACCTCGGCATGCCTTGCGACGCCTTTCAAAATCAAAGGCATTAACTACTCCATGTCCTCTGCCTGTGCTACCAGTGCACACTGTATTGGTACCGCCATGGAACAGATTCAGATGGGTAAGCAGGACATTGTTTTCGCCGGTGGTGGTGAAGAAGAACATTGGTCAATGAGTTCTTTGTTCGATGCCATGGGTGCACTGTCAACAAAATACAACGACACACCGGAAAAAGCCTCGCGTGCTTATGATGCTGACCGTGATGGTTTTGTCATCGCTGGTGGTGGTGGTGTTTTGGTGCTGGAAGAGTACGAGCACGCCAAAGCGCGCGGTGCAAAAATCTATGCTGAGCTGACTGGCTATGGCGCGACTTCGGATGGTTATGATATGGTCGCTCCATCAGGTGAAGGTGCTCAGCGCTGCATGCAACTGGCGATGTCGACAATTCGTGGCAAAGTCCAATATATCAACGCACATGGTACTTCAACGCCGGTGGGGGATTTAGCTGAGCTGGGTGCCATCAAGCGCACCTTTGGTGATGATATCCCTTATGTTGGCTCAACCAAGTCTTTGTCAGGCCATTCATTGGGCGCTGCCGGTGTACAAGAGGCCATTTACAGCCTGTTGATGCTGGATAACGATTTTCTGGCAGCATCAGCCAATATTGAAACTTTGGATCCGGAAGCCGAAGGCATGCCGATCCTGCGTGAACGTATTGATAACGCTGGACTCAAAACAGTGATGTCGAATAGCTTCGGCTTCGGCGGAACGAATGCCTGTCTGGTGTTTGAAAAGCTGGATGACTAAATAAGAAAGCCACCGAAAGGTGGCTTTTTTTATTGCAGGTCGTCGTCGGTGACCGGGCCACGCTTACCGGCAACGGCTTCCTGAATCAAAGCAATCAACTGCTTTTTCTTATCTGGATCGTCGAGATACTTGGAACTGAAAGTAATACCGAATTTATCGGCATACTGTTTGACCAACATGACGAGAATCGTTTCGTCCACGCTATACTCCTGTTATTTTTAATCCATCATTATACCGTTACACAGTCTCTTCAATGAAATTGCACTATCAAGAATCTGGCTCAGGTTTGCCCTTGCTGATCATTCATGGCCTGTTCGGCTCTGCTGATAACTGGCGCAGTATGGCCAAGTATTTTTCCAAGTTTTATCGTGTTATCAGTGTCGATTTAAGAAATCATGGTCGTTCGCCACACAGCGATGAGCAGAACTTTGATTTGATGGCTGATGATATCGTGAAGCTATGTGACGATCTTCAACTGGACAAGGTGAGTGTGCTTGGCCACTCTCTAGGCGGTAAGGTTGCTATGCGTTTTGCTGAAATGCAGTCTGAGAGTGTGCATAAACTGGTTGTCGTGGATATTTCACCTCGCCAATATTTTAGTCAGCACACCCCGCTGATGGATGCGATGATGGCATTAGATATGGCACAGTTCTCATCGCGTAAAGAGGTAGATGAAGCACTTGCTCCACAAGTCACTGATCCGGCTGTTCGCCAGTTTCTACTGATGAACTTGCAGTCAGACGAAAACGGTTTGTCCTGGCGGATTAACCTGCCCGCGTTGAAAGCTAACTATCAGGCCTTGATGGCCCCGGTCTGTGAATTGGCGTTGCTGACAATGCCTAGTCAGTTTATCTATGGCGGCCAATCAGAATACGTGACAGCAGAGGATCGAGTACTGATTGAGCAGCATTTTACTCAGCCAAGATTTGATGTCATCGACAAAGCCGGACACTGGGTGCATGCTGAACGACCACAACAGTTCAAACAGCTAGTAGAGGAGTTTCTGTGTGATGATTGAGCAGACCGTACTGGAGCAGTTGCTGACATTTCGCCGCGAACGTGACTGGGAGCAGTTTCACAATCCAAAAGATGTAGCGATTTCCCTGTCTATCGAAGCCGCAGAACTGCTGGAATGGTTCCAGTGGCGTAACCCTGATGAAATCCGAGAGATGCTCAACTCAGACAAACGTGAGCAACTGGAAGATGAAATCGCCGATGTTGCGGTCTATCTGAGCTACCTATGTCATGACCTCGGCATTGATTTGAATCAGGTGGTCAAAAATAAAATGGCCAAGAATGCGGCTAAATATCCGAAGGATCGCGTCAAAGGCCGGGCGGATAAGTACAACGAGTATTCCTAATAATGCTAGGATTTGGCTTTTGTGACGCGGCACAGCCGCATTCAGGATAAACCATGAGCGCAATCGTATTTCTGATTCAGTGTCCGGATAGAAAAGGGCTGGTAGCCGGCATTACCGGTTTTTTTGCTGAGAGACAGTACAATATTCTGCATTGCCAACAATATACTGACGTTGAAAATGGACAGTATTTCATGCGGATCCGTTTGGAAGATGAGGGCCAAAAGCCGCATTCAGATCTAGAGACTGAGTTCGCGGAGTTTGCCACAGCAATGAACCTCATCTGGTCGGTGCGTTACAGCGATAAGCCGTATCGTGTTGCGTTGATGGTGACTCGTGCCTCTCATTGTGCTTATGACCTGCTGCTGCGTGAACTGGAAGGGGAGCTCAAATGTGAGATTCCGCTGGTTATCGGTAACCACGCTGATCTCGAATACATGGCTCGCCAATTTGATAAGCCGTTCTATCATTTACCGATCACTAAGGACACCAAATCAGAGCAGGAAGCCGCCATCAAAAAGCTGCTCTCAGAGTATGAGGTTGATTTGGTAGTAATGGCGCGTTACATGCAAATCCTGTCTGAGCAGTTTGTCGAAGAGTTTGCTGGGCGTGTTATTAATATTCATCACGGTTTTCTGCCAGCATTCCAAGGGGCACGTCCCTATCATCAAGCCTATGACCGTGGTGTAAAACTTATAGGCGCGACAGCGCACTATGCCACCGCTGATCTGGATGAAGGCCCAATTATTGAGCAAGGTGTTGAGCGCGTGATGCACGACAATAGCCCGGAAGATTTGGTCATGATCGGCAAAGATATCGAACGGGTGGTATTGGCGCGTGCAGTCAAAGCGCATATTGAGCACCGTATTATTATCAGTGGTCGTCGCACCATTGTGTTTTCTGAGGGCGCCTGATCTTAAGAGGGGAGTATGACCATCTTTACCTCGTTTCACCCACCACAACGCACATTGATGGGCCCTGGCCCATCCGACGTACACCCACGAATTCTGCAGGCTATGTCACGGCCGACGATTGGCCACCTTGATCCTGCTTTTATCGGCATGATGGATGAGCTGAAAGGCCTGCTGCAATATGCTTTTCAAACGCAAAATGCCCTGACCTTTGCGGTTTCCGCCCCCGGTTCTGCCGGAATGGAAACCTGCTTCACCAACCTTATCGAACCGGGCGATACCGTGATTGTCTGCCAGAATGGAGTCTTTGGCGGCCGTATGAAAGAAAATGTCGAGCGCTGTGGCGCGATGGCCATTATGGTTGAGGATGAGTGGGGTACACCCGTGTCACTCGATAAATTGGCCGATGCGCTGGAGATTCATCCCGAAGCGAAAGCTGTGGCCTTTGTCCATGCTGAGACCTCTACCGGCGTGCAGTCGGATGCGGCAGCGATTGCCAAGCTGGCAAGAAAGCATCAATGCCTGACCATTATGGATACAGTCACGTCTTTGGGCGGCACGCCCATTTGTATGGATGAATGGGGCATCGATGCTATCTACTCGGGCAGTCAGAAATGTTTGTCTTGTACGCCGGGTCTCTCACCAGTCAGCTTTAGCGACAAAGCCGCACAAGTTATCCAACAACGTCAAAGTAAAGTGCAATCCTGGTTTCTGGATTTAAACCTGGTCATGGGCTATTGGGGAGAGGGGGCTAAGCGGGCTTATCATCACACAGCGCCGATAAATGCTTTGTATGGCCTGCATGAAGCGCTGGTGATACTGCATGAGGAAGGGCTGGAGCAGGCCTGGGCTCGTCATGAGCTTCATCATAAAGCCTTAAAGGCGGGTCTTGAAGCGATGGGGCTGACATTTTTAGTGTATGAAGCCTATCGCTTGCCACAACTTAATACAGTGACGATTCCGTCAGGTATTGATGATGCGACAGTCAGAAGTCGCTTACTTTCGGATTATCAGCTCGAGATCGGTGCTGGCTTAGGCGTGATGGCTGGTAAAGTCTGGCGCATTGGTTTGATGGGACACTCGGCCTGTAAGAAAAACGTGCTTCTCTGCTTGGCAGCGCTTGACTCAGTGCTGTCAGAGCTTGGTGCTGATATTAAATCAGGTGTCGCTGTAGCTGCGGCCAACAAAGTTTACGCTGATACAGAGTAGGAAAGACAATGAGCGCAAAGACGATCATGATTACAGGGGCGACTTCCGGTTTTGGTGAGGCTTGTGCCCGACTGTTTGCTGAGCAGGGCTGGAATCTCATTTTGACTGGTCGTCGTCAGCAACGTCTGGATCAACTTCAAGCTGAGCTGGGTGGCGTAGATAAAGTCCATACCTGCTGTTTTGATATCAGTGATAGGGCTGCTGTAGAGCAGGCCTTTGCCAGTCTGCCAGAAGCCTTTTGTCAGATTGATGTGTTGCTGAATAACGCTGGGCTCGCCTTAGGGCTGGAGCCCGCCCATCAGACCCGACTTGATGACTGGGAAATGATGGTCGATACCAATATCAAAGGCCTGCTGTTCTGTACCCGTACAGTGCTGCCAATGATGGTGGAACGTAAAAGCGGTTACATCATCAATATCGGCTCCGTGGCCGGTAACTGGCCGTATCCGGGCGGCAATGTCTACTGCGGTACTAAAGCCTTTGTACGTCAATTTTCGCTGGCCGTCAGAGCCGACTTACTCGGCACCAATGTCAGAGTAAGTAATATCGAACCGGGCAATGCGGAAACCGAATTTTCGATGGTGCGGTTTAAGGAAGATAAAGGCCGTGCAGATAAGGTCTATGAAGGCACAGAAGCGCTGAATGCGAACGATATTGCTGACACGGTATGGTGGCTGGTCAATACGCCGCCTCATGTGAATGTGACGACGCTGGAACTGATGCCAACGCAGGAAGCCAATGGCCCGATGGCCTTTTACCGGGAATAAAAAAACCGCGCCGGAGCGCGGTTTTTTTTTAAGTAAACAGCCAGGTTGTTGGATTGGGGTGTGGCTGATGCTGATCCAAGTATTTCATGCCTTTCACACAGCGCATGACCAGCCAGACTACCCAGAAAATCAGAATCAACATGCCAATTCCCATTACCCAGAAAAACGCGCCCAGTAGCATCATAACCAGTCCAATCCAGAAGGTTCTTATCTGAAACTGGTAATGTGATTTCAGCCATTCTGGCGCATCCCCTCTGTGCACGTAAGCGATAATGACGCCGATAATGCCCAGGAACTGAATAATGATATTGACCATCATCAGCAGGTAAACGACTTTGACCGTGCTCTGACTGCTTTGATCATTATCCGCCATGGCTGTGTCCTTTCTTAATGAAGTTAAAACAGCCGTTAATTTAGCAGATTCCGGCCAGCTTGATCAGGGATGAGTCCCGCTTTGAGCGTTTAAGCATCAAAGCGGGAGGTTTTGTTTAGCCGCCGAAGTCGAAACGTACACCAGTCATAATACTGCGACCCAAGATCGGTGCATCGTCTTTAAGGAAACTCTGGTGACGACGTCCGTCTTCGTTTAACAGGTTACGACCCTGAATAAAGACTTCCGCACCTTTTAAGCTGGCAGGTTTCCAAGTCGCATCCACGGAGACCAAATCATACCCCTTAGTATCGGTTTCGAGTTCTGCTGAATCGCTTTGTTTGAACACATGGCGGTAGTCCATGCTGAAGTTCCAGTCCTGATAGGCGGTATCAAAGCCGACACCGAGTCTGGCCGGGCTGATGCGTGGCAGGTTGTCACCGTTGGTCAGTTTGGCGCGGACATAGTCACCGGACAGTCTTATAGTGACAGGAATATCACCCTTGATGGCATCCCAGGCTGCAGTGAATTCCGCACCGTAAAAACGCGCATCATCCTGCTCATTGAATACCAGCGTGTCATCATCAATCATGATGGGATTCCCTGTGCCATCATCCATCGCGGCGAGATAGATAAAGTCTTCCACATAGTTGTAGAATACCGAGGTATCAAAACGCACATCACCGCTATGGCGATCAAAACCGAGCTCAAGGTTGGTGAAGGTTTCTTCCTTCAGATTGCTATTACCTACTTCAACCGTCGACGAGGCCGCATGACGACCAAAGGCATACAGTTGTTCAGCCGATGGCGCACGTTCAGAGCGGGTGATCGCCAGTCGCAGGTGATGATGGTCATCCAGATCGATGATCGAACCTGCAGAAAGGCTAAATGGAGTGAAGTGTTGGCTACCCAGATGGGCTTCCTGATGCAGTTCACCACCGCCAGGCAGATCAATATGACGTTCTTCACTCAGGCTGCGCGGGTCGAATCGAACATGATCCACGCGTGCAGCAAATTCCAGCCGGCCAAAGTCGGTCAGGCGTTCTTCCAAGGCAAACAAACCCGCTGAACGGCTGTCATTATCACGCACATAAAAGCCGTCGCCTGCATGGCCATGACCACCGTGGCCCTCACCCTCAGAGCCGAACTCGCGGTTATTCAGTTGCAGACCAATAACGCCTTGCCACAAGCCAATCGGGTTATGTACCAGTTCCAGACGGGCCTCGGACTCATCATTGGTAAACGCAGTTTCTACTTCGCGCTCTTCCAGTTCACCATCATGGAAGTGGGCGCCAATTTCTTCCTGATTGAACTCGGTATGTGATAGTTTCAGCCTTGCCGTCGTGAAGCCGGGCAGGGGATTGTTGAACTCGCTACGGAAATCAACGCGATCGAAGTCGGCATGAATACGTTCCTGCTCTTCTTCGCCTTCACCCAGGAACGCTTCTGGAATCCCGTAATCAGTACGCCAGCGGCTATAGCCAACACCCGCATGTCCCCAGTCATCTTTGTATAGACCGGTTAATGAGAATGAGTCGGTATAAGTATCGCTATTTTGCAGCGTGTCTTTATCACCGGCGCTTTGTCCCTGTTGTTGGAAACCGTCGATATCAAAGTCATGACTGCGGCGCAGACCATAGTCGGTACGAAGGACAAAGTTATCGGTGACCGGAAGTTCCAGGCCGACATTACCGGTACGCTCATCACCATTAAAGCCGTAAGCGGTGCCACCATGAACACGAACAGCGTCGCCAAATTCAGGATTGAAACGCTCACTTTTCACATTGATAACACCGCCGGTTGCACCACTGCCGTAGAGCAGGGTGGCAGGTCCACGGAAGACTTCAATCTGATCGGCACGGCTCGGATCAATGGCTACCGCATGATCGCCACCTTCACCTGAGACATCGACGGTTTTCACGCCGTCATCGAGTACTTGCACGCGTGAGCCTTGTAAACCACGGATAACGGGGCGACCGACACCCGGGCCAAAATCGGAGTTACTGACGCCGGGTATCCCATTCAGGGTTTCGCCTAATGTGCCGGCGCGTTGTTTATCCAGTTCAGCATCAGTCAATACGCTCACTGGGAAGGTGAGCTCATCCGGGCTGCGGGCACCTAAAGGATCTGCGGTGACCGTCAGGCTCGGGATTTCAAGAACATCAGCGGTATTTTCGGCTGCCGCAGGGCTGGTTGCAGGTAGGGTTGACAGCAGGGCACCAACGAGCAGCGCCGTTTGTTTTTTCTGAAACATGGAGTTTCCTCATAGCACGATGATCGCAAACGGGTCTTCCGCGCGATCAAAAACAAAAATTAGTTTGTGTGGGGGCTAGGAGAAAAGAGGTGGCGCACGGATGGCGTACTGTTGATCCGGACGGTTGGCTAGCAGAAAACGATAGGTCGTTTCTGCCACTTCGACCGGGGCTGAATGAGTGGTAACAGTCAGTTCTGGGGTGATGTCCGCTGCAGGCAGGTGATTAATCGCATTGAGGCGCTCACACTGTTCTGCTGCGGTATGGAAAGCGTGTTCTGCATCATGCCAGACAGCAAACGACTGCAGCAGCAAAACAATTGCTGCCAGCGCATAAAGCCAGTGTCTGTTGAGGTGAGTGCGGAACATGGTGGTGATTATTTAACCAGTAATCGGGTGAGCAGAGTCTCGTAAATTTCGGACAGCGTGTCAAGATCGGCCACTGATACACACTCATCAATCTGATGAATCGTCGCGTTCAACGGACCAAGTTCAATCACCTGGGTGCCGGTTGGCGCAATAAAGCGGCCATCCGATGTGCCACCTGATGTCGATAGCGTGGTCTGGTAGCCGGTGACTTGCTCAACGGCATGTTGCACGGCTTCCAGCAACTCACCACTGGCAGTACGGAATGGCTTACCGGACAACTCCCATTTCAGCTCGTAATTCAACTGATGTTTGTCCAGCACTGCTTCAACACGTTGCTGTAATTCTTCATGGGTGACTTCCGTGGAATATCGGAAGTTAAACACCATATCGCTGGTGCCCGGAATCACATTGGTCGCACCGGTACCACTGTTCAGATTCGATACTTGAAAGCTGGTTGGTGGAAAGTCGGCATTGCCCTGATCCCATTTAATCTCACACAGCTCATTCAGGGCTGGTGCCAGCAGATGAATCGGGTTACTTGCCAGATGCGGGTAAGCAATATGACCTTGCTTACCTTTGATAGTCAGACGGCCATTTAATGAACCACGGCGACCGTTTTTAACCACGTCACCGACTTTTTCAGTACTGGATGGCTCACCGACCACGCACCAGTCGATTTTTTCACCGCGGCTTTGCAAAGTCTCAACCACTTTGACCGTACCATTGATCGCGGGGCCTTCTTCATCACTGGTGATCAGAAAAGCGATGCTGCCTTCATGTTCCGGGTGTTTAGTGACGAAGCGCTCACAAGCGGTCACCATGGCTGCAATACTGCCTTTCATATCCGCAGCACCACGACCGTAGAGCATGCCATCAATGACATTGGCTTCATACGGCGATTGAGTCCAGTTATCGACAGGGCCTGTTGGCACTACGTCGGTATGCCCGGCAAAGGCAATGACAGGACCTTTATTGCCACGGCGCAGCCACAGGTTGTCGACATCATCAAAGCACATATGTTCGGCTTTAAAGCCAAACGGCGCCAGTCTGTCGGACAGCAGAATCTGACAGCCTTTATCTTCCGGCGTCACACTGTCACGGCGGATGAGTTGCTGGGTGAGTGCTAAGGTATCGGACATATCAGTTCCCGAATTTGTCGGCAAAATCGGCTTCTTTGAAACCGACGCTGCAGCCCTGTTCTGTGGTGACAACAGGCCGTTTAATCAAGCTTGGGTTTTCCAGCATCAGTTCAACGGCTACCGCTACGTCCAACTGCTCTTTACGTGGATCGTCGAGGTTACGCCAGGTGGTGCCGCGTTTATTGAGCAGGATTTCCCAGTCCACAGATTCTAACCAGCTTTCAATGGTGGCTTTATCCAGTCCGTCCTGACGGAAATCATGGAACTGAAAGTCGATATTGTTCGCTTCCAGCCAACGACGTGCTTTTTTTACCGTATCGCAGTTTTTGATGCCGTAAACAATCATAAATTCGTGATGCTTTGGGTGTGGGAATTAATCAGGATTTTTGCCTGAACCAGGAAGGGAGTGTTTCGAGGTCAACGAAAACACTCCCTTTTGATTCGAGTTCAAACTGCTGATGAATTAGATATCACGCAGCAGTTCGTTGATGCCCACTTTACCGCGAGTTTTCTCGTCCACTTGCTTGACGATAACGGCGCAGTAGAGGCTGTAAGTACCGCACTTAGAAGGCAGGTTACCAGAGACAACCACTGAACCTGCAGGAATGCGGCCGTATGTGATTTCACCGGTCATACGGTTGAAGATCTTGGTGCTTTGACCAATGTAAACACCCATTGAGATAACAGAGCCTTCTTCAACAATGACGCCTTCAACGACCTCAGAACGGGCACCGATAAAGCAGTTGTCTTCGATGATGGTTGGGCCCGCTTGCAGCGGTTCCAGAACACCACCGATACCCACACCACCCGACAGGTGAACGTTTTTACCGATTTGTGCGCAGCTACCGACAGTTGCCCAGGTATCAACCATGGTGCCAGAGTCAACGTAGGCACCGATGTTCACGTATGAAGGCATTAGAACAACGCCTGGCGCGATGTAAGAACCACGACGAGCGGCTGCTGGTGGCACAACACGCACACCTGCGGTGTTGAAGTCAGCTTCAGTAAAGTTAGCGAATTTCGGTTCAACTTTATCGAAGTACTGGGTTTCGCCACCGGCCATTGGGTGGTTGTCATTCAGACGGAATGACAGCAATACGGCTTTTTTCAGCCATTGGTTTACAACCCAGTCGCCGTTTTGTTTTTCAGCAACACGGGCAGTACCGTTATCCAGCATAGCCAGTGCTTCGTTGACCGCATTGCGGACGGTGCTGTCAGCGTTGCCCGGGTTGATTTCAGCACGGCGCTCAAACGCTTCTTCGATAATATTTTGAATATCGCTCATGGGGTTCTCCATTAACTTAATTTAAATTTTCAATCAGACTGCGAATGCGTTTCGCAGCATCAATACATTCTTCCAGTGGTGCTACCAGTGCCATGCGGATACGGTTCGCACCCGGGTTACCGGTGGCGGTATCGCGGCCTAAGTAACTGCCTGGCAATACGGTGACGTTTTCCTGCTCAAATAACTGGCGGGCAAATTCGGTGTCGGCAATCGGTGTTTTCACCCACAGGTAAAAGCTCGCTTCCGGCATCTCCAAATCCATAACTGGAGACAGAATTTCCAGCACAGCCTCGAATTTTTCACGATACAGCTCACGGTTGTGGGCGACGTGATCTTCATCATTCCAGGCTGAAATCGATGCAGCCTGAGTGGCCGGCGGCATTGAGCAGCCATGATACGTGCGGTAACGCAGGAATTGTTTGAGGATGCCAGCATCACCCGCGACGAAACCACTACGCAATCCCGGTGCATTGGAGCGCTTGGATAGACTATGGAAGACCACACAACGACTTAAATCGGTATAACCGGCTGCATGGGCAGCCTCTAGCAGGCCAACAGGTGGCTTGGCTTCGTCGTGGTAAATTTCTGAGTAGCACTCATCCGAGGCAATAACAAAGTCGTGCTGGTGGGCGAGTTCGATTAACTTGGTCAGTGTGGCCTGATCAATGACCGCCCCAGTCGGATTACCCGGACTGCATAGATACAACAGCTGGCAGCGTTGCCAGATAGCGTCGCTGACCGCATCAAAGTCAGGGATAAAACCATTGCTGGCTTCACAGTTGAGGTAGTGAGGCTCGGCACCAGCGAGTAAAGCTGCACCTTCGTAAATTTGATAGAACGGATTCGGCATCACAACCAGTGGTGCAGCCTGACGGCGATCGATCACCGCTTGCGCAAAGGCAAACAGGGCTTCACGGGTGCCGTTAACGGGTAATACTTGGGTCAGTGCATTGATGTGACCATCAAGCTGAAAGCGTTTATCAAGCCAGGTGGCAATCGCATGACGTAGCTCATTAGTACCCGCCGTGGTCGGGTAGGTTGATAAACCGTGCAGGTGCGAAATTACTGCTTCGGTAATAAAGCCGGGCGTTGGGTGCTTGGGTTCGCCAATCGACAAGGCAATATGCGGCTTGCTCTCAGGTGGCACACAGCCTTGTTTGAGCTGGGCCAGCTTCTCGAACGGGTAAGGATGCAGTTTCGCCAGGTCCGGATTCATAAATACCAGTAGATTAATGAAAAAATCAGACCATTATAACGCCTAGGAAGCATCTCGTGTTATAAGGTCTGGCGATGATGACTATCAATAACAAAGAATATTCTCTGGCTGTCAGCGCCATCCTGTTTTCCGCTGCGATGTGGGGACTTATCTGGTATCCGATGCGGCTGCTGGAGCAAGCTGGCATGTCAGTCGTATGGACGACCTTGGCCGCTTATCTGGCTGCAGCCTTGGTCGCCAGCGTGCAACTGTGGCGCAGTCGACAGCACTGGCACGGGCCATGGCCACTGAGTTTATGGGCATTGGCGCTGGCTGCCGGTTTGACCAATTTGTCATTTCTGGTCGCCCTTATTGAAGGTGAAGTTCTCCGGGTCATGTTGTTGTTCTATCTGTCACCGTTATGGTCTGTCCTACTGGGCCGCTGGTGGTTGGGAGAGAGAGTTTCACGTCAGTCGATGCTGATGATAGCGATTGCCATGTCCGGCACCTTTATGATGCTATGGCATCCAGAGGTTGGCTTGCCCTGGCCGCATGGACTGGCGGATTGGCTGGCCTTGTTTGCCAGCGTGATGTTTTCGGTCAATAACGTGTTGAGCCGCAAACTGGCGCCGGTACCAATGCAAATTAAAACCACGGTGGTCTATTGGGGCGTAGTGCTGGTGGCCACGGTTGTGTTGTTATTACAGCAAGCCAGTATTCCGACAGTGCCCGTGACTTTATGGGCGCTGGTGATGGTATTTGGTGGTCTATGTTTTATCTCAATGACGATCGCCGTGCTTTACGCTCTGGCTCGTATACCAGTATTTCGCGCTGCGATTTTGATGTTATTTGAGTTGCTGGTCGCCGCCATCTCGGCGTGGATTCTCACCGATGAGCGAATGAGTTCAGTGGAATGGCTGGGTGGGGCGCTGATATTTATTGCGGCTTATGGCATGGCGCGCTTAGGAAAAACCTAGTGGACTTTGGGGATAGCCAAAGCTTCACGTTAGAATACAAACTTAGTGTTAAACCAGTTGTCTGGTGTCTCTGACTTTTCATTATATGCAGGTCCACACATGATTAAATCTATTGCTCACGCCAGTTTTCTGGTTAAAGACGTCCAGCGTTCACTCAAATTCTACTGCGATGTATTGCAGTTACCGTTGAATCCAAATCGCCCTGATTTTGCCTATGATGGGGCTTGGCTGGACATCGGTGACGATCAGATGATTCATTTGATGAAGTTGCCTAATCCGGACTCAGTCGATGGCAGACCAGCTCATGGCGGCCGTGATCGTCATGTGGCGCTGGTGGTCGATGATATGGAAGGGTTGGCCGAGAGGTTGGAAGCGGCCGGTGTTGAATTCTCTCGCAGCAAGTCTGGGCGAGCGGCTTTTTTCTGCCGTGATCCAGATGGTAATGCCTTGGAATTTTCTGAGGACTTTACGCCGCCAGCACTGAAAAAATAAGCACTTAGCGAACTCATCAGTGACTTACAGAGTTACTCACATTTTCTGTGGATAACTCTGTGATTAACTGTTGTGGAAATCGCTAAGTCATTATTCTGTAACAGCCTCTACGGTGTTGGTTAAAAATTGTTCACAATTTTTAACTATATTAAAAACAATAACTTATAGTCGGTTTTGCAAGATTCAATGACTTAGCGAGCTTTGTTGTCATCCCGCTGAAAGATAATCACTAACTGGTGATAACTTTCCTTTCATATACCTCTTATCGCGCCAGTGCCGGTTGTTGCATATCATCCCTCCAGGCTTCAGTTTCTGCTTTCGGTTCCTCACGCTGTTTCTCAAGCTCTGTGAAGTTGAACAGATCCAAGTCGCCAAGCTGAGAGGGGGCGACGTTCTGAATGCTGCGGAAAATATTTTCCAAACGGCCCGGTTGTTCTTTTTCCCAGCCTTGCAGCATGGTTTTGATGGCCTGACGTTGCAGGTTTTCCTGAGAACCGCACAGGTTGCAAGGAATAATCGGAAATTTCATCGCCTCGGCATAGCGGGCGATATCAGCCTCACAGGCATAGGCCAGCGGTCGGATAACGATATTGGTCTTATCGTCACTGAGTAGCTTTGGCGGCATCGCTTTAATCTTACTGCCGTAAAACATGTTCAGAAACAGGGTTTCGATGATGTCATCGCGATGGTGACCGAGCGCAATCTTGGTAATACCGTTTTCGCGGGCATAACCATACAACGAGCCTCGACGCAGGCGTGAGCAGATACCGCAGGTGGTTTTACCCTCTGGCACCAGTTCTTTAACGATGCTGTAGGTGTCTTTCTCAATAATGTGGAAAGGTACATCAATCGAAGACAGGTACTCAGGCAAAACGTGCTCAGGGAAGCCCGGCTGTTTCTGATCGAGGTTGACCGCGACGATCTCAAAGTGGATCGGCGCGTGATCACGCAGGTTCATCAGAATATCCAGCATGGTGTAGCTGTCTTTTCCGCCAGACAGGCAAACCATGACTTTATCGCCGTCTTCAATCATATTGTAGTCAGCGATGGCTTGGCCGACATTGCGGCGCAGGCGTTTGCGCAGCTTGTTGAACTCGCGCTGTTGTTTTACTAATTTCGATGTGTCTTCTGTCATACCAGACCTGCAAAGGGTTGTACGGTAACGGTGGTACCGGCGTCAATACCGGCGCAATCTTCATCAAGCAGGATGAAGCAGTTGGCGACGCTCATTGAGCGCAAAATACCAGAGCCTTGTTGGCCAGTAGTGTGGACGCGGAGTTCACCGTGTTCATTTTCAAAGAGGATGCCGCGCTGGAATTCAAAGCGGCCAGGGCGTTTACGGATTTTGCTGTCAGTGATGACCTGCATGAGCGGCAGCGGGTGATCATTCTCACCAGCCATTTTCTTCAAGGCTGGTTGTACAAACTGGTAAAAAGTCACCATCACCGAGACCGGGTTGCCGGGCAGGCCAAAGAATAAGGCATTGCCTATTTTACCAAAGGCAAGTGGGCGACCCGGTTTCATGGCAATTTTCCAGAAATTGACCTGACCCAGCTCGGCCAGCATTTCTTTCACATAATCGGCATCACCGACCGAGACGCCGCCTGAGGTAATCACCACATCCGCTTCCGCCGCCGCTTGTTGCAGCGCCTGTTTCAACGCGGCTTTTTCATCCGGTACGACGCCCATGTCCAATACCTCGGCATCGAGGCGCTTCAGCATGCCGTAGAGGGTGTAACGGTTGCTGTCATAAATCTGGCCGGCTTCCAAAGTGTCGCCAATAGAACGCAGTTCATCACCAGTGGAGAAGAAAGCCACACGTAGACGACGTTTGACCCGAACTTCGCCAATACCTAATGAGGCTATCAACCCCATATCCGCCGGACTGATACGGTGACCTGCTGGTAGCACGCTGTCACCCAGTTCAATATCTTCACCGGCCATACGCACGTTCTGACCCGCATGCTGTTCACCATGTACAGTGATGATGTCACCATCAACGGCCACATGTTCCTGCATGATCACAGTGTCACAGTCAGCAGGCATCATCGCGCCGGTCATAATGCGTACACATTCACCAGCCTCAACCTTGCCATTATAGGGTTGCCCTGCATAGGCAATACCGACTTGTTTCAGACTATAGCTTTCGCCTTGCATATCACGGTTGTGCAGAGCGTAACCGTCCATTGCCGAGTTATTGTGTGGTGGTACTTCCAGAGGTGAGACAACTGGCTCATGCAATACGTGACCCAAGGCTTCACGTAAAGCCAGTTTTTGCCAACTGCTGACCGGAGTGAGTAAATCATAAATCTGTGCTCGTGCCTGCTCGACACTGAGACTCTGCTGATCCTGTGGATCGGCGCAACTGGGTTGTGGGGTAAATTCGGCCATAATCAGGCGGTCCATGAATGCATAAAATGTTCGATAAAGTCAGCGATAGCAGGGATGTTGTTGATATCCAGCGCCGTTAGTTCGCCACTGTCTGGCAAGGCTTCGTCGGAGGCTATTGCGATAATGTTCGGATCATCCTTGAAAAGCAGGGGTTTTCCAAGGCTGGGGCGGTGTAATTCGATTTTAGGTATGGCTTCATGCTTAAAGCCTTCGACCAGTATCAGATCAAGTTTGCTGCAATCGAGGCGGGGTAGCAGTTCAGACAGAACCGGGTCAGCCTCATCATTCAGTTGTTTTTCCATCAGCGCCATCATTCGTGCTGAGGCAATCAGCATCTGCTGGGCACCCGCTTCGCGGATTTCGTAGCTGTCCTTACCGGGCTTGTCGATATCAAAATTGTGATGGGCGTGTTTAATCACTGCCACCCGCAGTCCACGAGTATTCAATTCAGGCAGCAACTGGGTCAGCAGGGTGGTTTTTCCAGTCCCACTAAACGCAGAAAAGCCCAGCATAGGAAGGGGGGCTTTGACCGAACTTGATTGTTGCCAGTCTTCTGGCTGGTTGAAGTTAACAAAGGTTTCCGGCTCATCTGAAAAGTCGACTTCAGCCAATTTGTACTGGGTTAGCCAGCGGTCAATTTTACGTTCGCCTTGTTCCAGAAATTGGCGTAACTCGTCTTTCAAACGGGTCGGAATCAGGCTGAACACCGGCTGCATGCGCTCACCGTCCGTTGCTACGGCCAGATCACTGTTGCTCAACAGTAGTGTT
Source organism: Methylophaga sp. (assembly GCA_030148085.1). Taxonomy (GTDB): domain Bacteria; phylum Pseudomonadota; class Gammaproteobacteria; order Nitrosococcales; family Methylophagaceae; genus Methylophaga. The sequence goes on from JASBUF010000008.1 coordinate 41,186, forward strand.
TCCAGCATACGGCGACGCAACTGAGGTGAAATGCTTGGACAGTCACAAGGCGCCGTTAAGATATAGTCAGCATCGGTGTTTTCCATCGCCGTCAGCATACCGGCCAAAGGGCCATGAAAACCTTCAATAGAATCGGCGATAACGGGATAGCCAAGCTGGCGGTACTGGTCAATATTCCGATTAGCGTTAATAATGAGCGTATCGACCTGGGGACGAAGCGCCTGCACAGCATGACGCACCATCGCACGGCCCTGATAGCTAATCAGGCCTTTGTCACTGCCACCCATACGACGGGCCAGTCCACCGGCTAGGATAACGCCGGTTACGCGAGGGAAAGGATCAACACTCATGTTAATTAACAAGCCTGCCTAAAATGAAAAAATGTCTATCAAAATCATGCTTTGCCGCGCTTATTATACTGGTAAACAGCCTGATGGCATCGGCTGAGGAACTCGATATTCTGGTTGTCGGTCTGTTTGCCAACCAGGCTGTGGTTGAAGTGAATGGCCAGCATCACCTGCTTAAGGTCGGTAAAACCACACCAGAAGGCGTCAAGCTCATCGCTGCCAACAGCACCGAAGCGGTATTGGAAGTGAATGGTCAACAGCAAACCTTTCCACTCGGTAATCGAATCAGTAGCCAATTTACACCCGCGCCTGAACAGCCTGCGGTGAGTTTGTGGCCAACCAATGGGATGTATCTGACCACAGGCACGGTCAGTGGCTATACCGTCGATTTCCTTATCGATACCGGGGCTTTCACCGTTGCCTTAAACTCAGCGACGGCAAGACGTTTGGGGCTCGATTTTTACCGTGGCGAACAAATCGGTCTACGCACTGCATCAGGTTATGATGTCGGCTACAAAGTGACGCTGGACTACGTGCAGATAGACGAAATCAAGGTTTATAACGTTGCTGCCGTGGTGATCGATGGCCCAGAGCCGGCAACAGCTTTACTCGGCATGTCATTTTTGGGGCAGGTTGATATGCAGCATAATGGCGAGCGACTCGATCTGCGACAAAAATACTAAGTGTTCATACTCACAGATATAAAAAAGCCCGGACTTGCCGGGCTTTTTTGATTTCCAATCTTAATCAGTCGAAACCTTTGCTGATCAGGGCATAGGCTGAGTGATTATGGATAGACTCGAAGTTTTCTGATTCCACGATGTAAGCATTGATGCGCTTGTCTTCATTCAGTTTCGCTGCGATATCACGCACCATGTCTTCAACAAACTTCGGATTGTCGTACGCACGCTCAGTGACGTATTTTTCATCCGGACGCTTCAACAGGCCGTAGATTTCACAAGACGCTTGTTTCTCAACCAGATCAATCAGGTCTTCAATCCAGATAAAGCTGTCTACGCGAACAGTCAGGGTGACGTGTGAACGCTGGTTGTGAGCACCGTAGTCAGAAATATTTTTCGAACATGGACACAAGCTGGTGACAGGTACAACCACTTTGACGGTCATCGCAGTAGTGTCACCGGTAATTTCACCAATAAAGGTGACGTTGTAATCCATCAGGCTGCGCACTTTGGAAATCGGCGCTTCCTTGTTGACGAAGTACGGGAAGTTCATTTCGACATAACCGGATTCAGCATCCAGACGCTCAGTCATTTCACCCAGCATTTCGCGGAACGATTTGACGGTGATTTCACGCTCGTGCTGATTCAGAATCTCAACAAAACGTGACATGTGAGTGCCTTTGAAATGGTGCGGCAGGTTCACGTACATGTTGAAATTAGCGATCGTGTGTTGTTCACCGGTGGTGCGATCACTGACTTTAATCGGATGTTTGATATCTTTGATACCGACTTTGTCGATAGCGATCTGGCGCTTGTCGAGAATGTTCTGAACGTCTTCGATTTCGTCGTTCTTAGTGCTGGCTGGAGTTGTGCTCATTCAATTATTCCTCGCTATATTTCACACAGGCGCGGTCTGTTTCCCATAGGGTGACACCAGAGATTTTGGCCGTGTCATTATTCAATGTGTCGCTCAGCTTTTGATAAAAATAGCGGGCGATATTTTCGGCCGTCGGGTTGATGGTATCGAATGGCGGAATGTCGTTCAGATACCGGTGATCCAAGGTCTTGGCCAGTTCACGGGTGGCAGTCTTGATGGTTTTAAAGTCCATGCCCATGCCGTGATCATTCAAGGCCGTGGCGGTGACTTCAACCTCAAGCTTCCAGTTATGGCCGTGCATGCGACGGCAGTCACCTGGATAATCTCGCAGGGTGTGCGCCGAGGCAAAATCTGCCAGGATCTTCAGGGTGTAGGTTGCGCTCATAATGTTGACTATTATACTCAGGAATTCATCGATCTAACAGGATATTATGCCGAAAAGAATCGATTAATCATATCGATAATTCCTGTTGCATCGAGTCCGCAATCTGTGAGCATCTGTTTATGCGCGCCATGATCGAGGAATTCATCGGGCAGTCCCATCTGTCTGACTGGCACCGAATGACCGATATCGCGCAGGTATTCACTTACTGCGCTACCAGCACCGCCCATGACCGCATTTTCTTCGATGGTGATCAGCAAATCGTGGCTGTCGGCCATGGCTTTAACCATCTCTGTATCGAGTGGTTTGACGAAACGCATATTGACTACGGTTGCGTTGCTTTGCTGTGCAGCCAGTTCCGCTTCAGCCACCATGCTACCAAAGGCCAGAATGGCGACTTTTTCACCTTGGTGGCGAAGTTCGGCTTTGCCAATTTCAAGGCTTGTCAGTGCTGTCTCAATTGTTTTGCCAGTGCCGGTACCACGAGGATAACGTACCGCGCTTGGGCCGTTATGACGGAAGCCTGTGGTGAGCATTTGTCGGCATTCGTTCTCATCCGCTGGTGCCATTACTAGCATGTTGGGAATGCAGCGCAGGTAACTTAAATCAAAGCTACCCGCATGGGTCGGGCCATCAGCGCCAACCAGACCGGCACGATCAATCGCAAACAGCACAGGCAGATTCTGTAACGCGACATCATGGATCAACTGATCATAAGCGCGCTGCAAGAAGGTGGAATAAATCGCCACCACTGGTTTTTTGCCTTCACAAGCAAGACCCGCTGCCAGTGTGACCGAATGCTGTTCGGCGATACCGACATCAAAATAACGATCGGGGAAATCTTCAGCGAAGCGATTGAGACCCGAACCTTCGCACATAGCAGGGGTGATACCGATTAAATCCGGCTCGATCTTGGCCATATCGCATAACCAGCGACCGAAGACCTGCGTGTAGCTTGGTCCAGAGGATTTACTGTTTGCTGGACTGACGCCATGGTATTTGCAAGGCTGTTGTTCAGCAGGTTCAAAGCCTTTACCTTTTTTGGTCACCACATGCAGGAACTGCGGGCCTTTACGTTGTTTGAGGTTACGCAGTGTCGCAATCAGGGTATCGATATCGTGACCATCAATCGGACCGATGTAGTTAAAGCCCATTTCCTCAAACAGGGTGCCGGGGATCATCATGCCTTTAACGTGCTCTTCGGCGCGACGGGCAATTTCCCAAGCCGGTGGAATTTTTTCCAGCACTTTCTTACTGCCTTCGCGGGCACTGGCATAGAAGTTACCGGAGAGTAGGCGAGCTAAATAATTCGCCATACCACCGACATTCTTCGAGATCGACATCTCGTTGTCGTTAAGAATAACCAGCAGATTGGTGTTCAGATCACCAGCATGTGCCAAGGCTTCAAACGCCTGACCAGCAGTTAAGGCACCGTCACCGATGATGGCGACGCTATGACGAGGGTCATTATTGGCCTGTGCAGCAATCGCCATACCCAGAGCAGCACTGATAGATGTGCTGGAATGGCCAACACCAAAGGTGTCGTATTCACTTTCACTGCGCTTAGGAAAGCCGGATAAACCGCCAGCCTGACGCATGCTGTTCATGCGGTCACGGCGACCAGTCAGAATTTTATGCACATAGCTTTGGTGGCCGACATCCCACACCAGTCTGTCGTCTGGGGTATTGAAGACATAATGAAGCGCCAGTGTCAGTTCAATCACGCCGAGGTTAGACGAAATATGGCCACCAGTTTGTTGAACACTGTCCACAATCAAAGTGCGCAATTCTTCAGCCAGCTGCGGCAGCTGCTTTTTATCAAGCTGACGCAAATCTTCCGGGCAATTGATATGAGCGAGTAGGTTTTCCATCGATGCAATCTTAGTGTGAACGTTTCACAACAAACTGGGCCAGTGCCGCGAGGGCTTCCGTGTTAACTGGTAACTCTGCCAGTTGGCCGAGGGCTTTTTCAATTAAGGCCACGGCTTTTTGTTGTGCTTTTTCTAGCCCGAGCAGCGCCGGGTAGGTCGGTTTATTCAAAGCAATATCGGCGCCCTGTGTTTTGCCCAGGGTTTCGGTATCGGCGATGACATCAAGTACATCATCCTGTACCTGGAAAGCCAGACCAATACAATCGGCATAACGTTCCAGATGACTGAGCGTGGCTTCATCGCAGTCTTTTGAAGCTAGCGCACCTAGTGCCACACTGGCACGGATCAACGCGCCGGTTTTCAGCTTGTGCATTGACTGCAGGGCGTTGAGATCGAGTTTCTTACCGACAGACTCCAGATCAATCGCCTGACCACCGGCCATGCCGAACACGCCGGAAGCCTGTGCCAGACGTTTGACCATAGCACTTTGCTGTTCTGCGCTTAGTGATGCGTCGCACAAGGTTTCAAAGGCCAGAGACTGCAAGGCATCACCAACCAGCAGCGCGGTGGCGTCGTCATAGGCTTTATGGCATGTCGGGCGTCCACGACGTAAATCATCGTCGTCCATAATAGGCATATCGTCATGGACCAGCGAATAGGCGTGAATCATTTCGACGGCAGCTGCTGCGGCATCAAGAGCGCGGTTATTGGCATTCAGCGCCTGACCGGTGGCATAGACCAGCAAGGCCCGTAAGCGTTTGCCTCCACCCAGAGTGGCATAGCGCATAGCTTCCAGCAGACGTGCTGATGTAGGGTGCTCAGAGCCGCTTAGGCATTTATCGAGCACGATTTCAATCTGAGCCTGGTGCGATTGCATCCAGTCTTCAAGCGGAAATTTTGGATTCACGATTCGTCAGATTCGGGGTCAAAATCGACCAGGTTGGCTTGGCCGGATTGTTGTAACAGCATTTGTACTTTTTGTTCTGCCGCTTTCAGTGAGTCCTGACAGTCACGCGTGAGCAACACGCCACGTTCATAGAGTTTTAAGGATTCTTCGAGGCTGATGTCACCTTGTTCCAGACGTTCGACCAGCGCTTCCAGTTCCTTGACAGCTGTTTCGTAATCCAGCTTTTTTTGCTTCGACGCCATGTGGGCCTCTGAATTAAACCTAAACCGAGATATCGGCTTATTATAAGGTAATCGTCCCGGCCTTGCCCGCTGGAATGTTTTTTTATTTGCCGTTAGTCTGTTGCGCTTACTCTGACTGGTTTTTAGAACGCTATGCCCAAGATCATTCGTGGTTTACATAATCTGCCTGCCTCACCGCAGGGCTGTGTTGCAACTATCGGTAATTTCGATGGGGTGCACCTTGGGCATCAGGCGGTGTTAACGCAGTTAGCGATGAAGGGCGATATGCTGAGGCTGCCAGCGGTGGTGATCACTTTTGAGCCGCAACCGTTTGAATATTTTGTGCCGGAAAAAGCCCCGGCCAGGCTGACCCGCTTTCGCGAAAAAGTCGAAGCCTTGCGTGCCTATTCGATTCAGAAGTTATGTGTGTTGCGGTTTAATGAATCGCTGGCACGGATGTCTGCCGAAGATTTTATTCGCAGATTGCTGGTAGAAGGGCTCAATGTTCGCTATCTGGTGGTAGGGGATGACTTTCGTTTTGGTCGTCACCGTCAGGGCGACTTTGCCATGTTGCAGCAGGCCGGACGTGAACATGGCTTTCAGGTCGTCAACATGCATACCTTTGCTATTGATCACGACAGGGTCAGTAGTACCCGCATCCGTGATGCTCTGCGAGAGGGTGATCTGGAAATGGCTGAAAGGTTGTTGGGGCGACCGTACCGGATGAGTGGCCGTGTTGCGCATGGTGACAAACGTGGCCGTAAGATGGGCTTTCCGACCGCCAATATTCATTTGCATCGTTGTAAGCTGCCGTTAAATGGTGTGTTTGCCGTCCAGTTGTTTGGCCTGGATGAAGAGCCGGTCAATGGCGTTGCCAACATAGGTATTCGTCCGACTATCGGTGGCGATAAAGCGCTGCTGGAAGTGCATTTATTTGATTTCAGTCGCGAGATTTATGGTGAACATGTACAGGTTCACTTCCTGCACAAGATTCGTGATGAACAGCGCTTTGATGGCCTTGAAGGGCTGATGGCGCAGATTGAACAGGATTGCACGGAAGCGCGGGCTTATTTCAAGGAAGCGTTTTAGGGTAAGCCTATCCCTGAGAGTCAAAGACTCTCAGGGATGAAAAGCTTATCTGAATAGTTAGTGTCTGGTGTAATGACCGTGGCGGCATTCACTAAGCATCTTGCGAAAATTGCTGGCGCTCATATGAATAAGATGCTCGTGGTCACCGGCCTCAAGATAGACATCATTCAAGTCATCTAAAGAGTCATCAACCAAGGTTTTGACACCATAGGCGGTGCCAACAGGTGGAATAGCCCCCGGTTCACAGTCTTCCATTAGGGATTCCGCGTTAAAGGTAGAAGCAAGGTCGTAGTATGTACCTAAGTCTTCATAAACCAGATGCGGATCGACACGCATATCAGCTGGTACGACCACCATCAGATAATCCATATCGCATTTCAAAATGACTGCTTTAGCAATCTGATGAGGTTTAACATGAGCAGCGGCAGCTGTCTGACGACTGTTTGCCGTGTGACGATGCGAGCTGAGTTGATAGTCAATGCCCCGGTTATCCAGATAAGTTTTGACAATGTTGGACATCATCATTACGTTACCCTCCCGAGTCGGCATTTAGAGCAAATGTCGGCTCAATTGACGCTGTGAAATACAGCGACTTCAGTATATACCCAATTAGAAACTTTTTGCATACAAGCAGTTATTGCTGCAGCAGGTAGGTTTCGCGCAATAATTGGTTACGTTCTCGGGCCAGTTGAATCGCGCAGCTCGCCGTCATCAACGACTGAATCGAGCCACCTTCATACATCAAAAACACCGTCTGACACTGTTTCTTACGATAGGCTTCCCACTTTACCTGTGCCAGTTCAATCAGCGTTAGCAGATCGTGGTTATGTGCATGACGCAGTCGGATTAAATCAAGATTGTTATCCAGTTCCTCGACGGCCCGTTCCAGTTTCACGCTCAGGCATTGGTTCGTTTCTAAGGTCGTGACCGACTGTGGACACAGGGCTTTAGCTTGGACCAAAGAGGGTAATAACAGCAGTAAGAAAAAAAGTTGTTTCATCATTATCTATTCAGCTTCTGATACCTTGAAAATTGCTCTGTCGTCTTTGGATGGTTAATGCCTGTTAGTCCTCAAATACTCGCCGCATCGGCACCATCGCAGAGTGGACGAAGCCCTGCTGCTGGTAAAACTGTTGTGCCCGTTCGTTATCGGCATCCGTCAGCAGGGTGATACGCAGACAACCCTGATCACGGGCAAAGTCGATGGCGGCGCTCAAGAGTTGCTGCCCCAAGCCTTGTGAGCGAAACGAGGCTGCGATGATCATATCTTCCAGCATTGCTACCTTACCGCCCATCGCTGTTGAAATCAGATAGAGCAGGCTGACCATGCCGGCGACCTGATTATCTATTTTCAGCAGCAGTATCTGCCCTTGTTCAGGTGCCGCCAGAATTGCTTTAACGGCATTTGCCTGTTTATCTTTGTTAGCCGAAAAGTCGGCTTCTTGAGAAAACAATTCACTGAGCAGATGACAAATCGCGTCTATATCGCTGTTACAGGCAGGCACAATCGACAGGTCGGTCATAGTCAAGCTTAGTTCGTTTTATTGAGTCGATTGATAGTACCATGACAGGCAACAAACACAGTGCGGCGAATCGTAATGGAGGCCTTATGAGTGACTGGCTGCAAGCGACAGTAGTGGAAAATAAACAATGGAATGACAGGCTCCATTCTTTACGGCTGGAGGCAGACTTCCCAGCGTTTAAAGCAGGGCAGTTTACCCGTCTGGCAATTGAAATAGACGGCGAACTGGTCAGTCGTCCTTTTTCCTTGGTAAACGCTCCCGATGAACGCCCGCTGGACTTTTATTTTATTGAAGTGCCGGGCGGACAGTTATCCACCCGTTTAGCCCAGCTAACAACGGGCGATGAGATTATGGTCGCTCCCAAGGCATCGGGTTTACTGACATTGGACCAATTACCTGAAGCCAAACACCTGTATCTGCTGGCCACAGGTACTGGCGTTGGCCCGTTTATGTCGATTATCAAAACAGACTTAGCCTGGGAGTTATTCGAAAAGGTGGTTTTGGTTCATGCAGTGCGTTTTGAGAGTGAACTGACCTACCAGGAAACCATAGCCCAGGTGCAGGCTAAACAGTCGGATAATTTTGTTTATGTGCCTATGGTCAGTCGTGAGCAGTGTGACTTTGCCTTGAGTGGACGTATTCCTGATGCCATCGACGATGGCAGGCTGGAACACTGGACAGGCACTGAGATCTCACCTGAGCAGAGTCAGATCATGCTCTGCGGTAACCCAGCGATGATTCAGGATACGATGGATTTGCTGATTAAGAAGCGTGGCATGAAAAAACACTCACGCCGCGACCCCGGCCAGATCAGTATCGAAAAATACTGGTAGCTTAGCCTAAACGGCCTTTCACCGCTTTGATAAAGGCTTCGGCAATCGGCATCGAGCCATTGTACAGTTCATCTACCTGATTAATCGCTTCGGAGTGATCCAGACATTGCAATACGCAGGCGGCGACATCTGCACGGGTAATAATTTGCTCGTCTTTGTTGTCAGGACGTTGCGTAGTGATAAGGCCAGTGGCGGCATCGTTGGTCAATCGTCCGGGGCGAAGAATGGTGTAGGGAACGCCGCTTTCTAGCAGGTGTTTGTCAGCAAAATGCTTGCAGATGTTGTAATGCTTGATGGCTTCAGTGCCATGTTCGGGGTCACCAGCATCGCGGGCACTGACCATCACAAACTGTTTGATGTTGTGCTTCTTGGCCATATCAATGGATTTGACCGCTGCCCATAGATCGATAAGTATCGTTTTATCTGCGCCGGTTTTTCCGCCTGAACCGGCTGTAAACACCACTTTATCGCAGTCAGCAAAGGCCTCATCGGGAAGTGGCTGTTCCAAATCGGCCACTACGGTTTCAGCACCCAGTTTTTCCAGATTGCGAGCTTGAGATAGGTCGCGAATCATGGCGCGAACCGGCATGTTTGCCAACGCCATCATGCCGATAAGTTGTCGGCCTATCTGACCATTTGCTCCAATAACCAGTGTCTTATCCATTACAACTCACTTCTTATGCAATTCATACGGCCATTGCACAGTGTGCTGACCTTGCCGTCAACACCTTCAGATGAGCTGTTGAGGTTCAGGCTGTCTGTTCGAAGCTAGCTCTGAATTTATCCAGACTCTGCTGAACAAGGGTGTAGGTCTCGTCAATGTTGCTGGCAATGTTACCCTGTAGCACATTCAGGCCTTCAAGGATGTCACGCGCTTCCTTAAACCCTTGCTCAATCCCACTGCGAATAGTGGTCAGGAAACTGTCCAAACGTTCAGTGTCGCTTAAGTCTGCGTATTTTTCAGAGAAGCGGGCAAATAACGCCGTCGCGCCCTGAACAATTCGATCTGCTGTGGCCTGCGGTGATACATCCAAGCCTTGTTCATAAGCTGTCTGAATCGCATTCGGGCCAAAACTGGCTTCCAGTTTCTGGTTGAGCGCATCCAGAACCGTTCGTGTTAACAGTTCCTGAGAAGCGATGGGGGAGGAGCCACTGTTGAGTGACACACTGACTTCAGTCTCGTTGCTACGAGCGGCATTACGCTCTTTCGCCAAAGAAGACACAAGCTGGCCAAAGGGGCCGTCGGCTTTATTCGCCGGGTCTTTGGCAAGTGTACTTATACTGCTACCAAATGGTTTTGTCGGATCGATCATCATTTACCCTCCGCTGGGATATGCCAATAAAGCGGCAAATTCTGATTTAACTTTAGTCCGAATTTGCAGTATGCATCAGCATTGAAAAGTTTGTTATGTCTATAACAATTGACATATTTTTATATGTCCATAGAATTGGACGTATGGAATTACAAAACGCCTTAATTATTTTTGATGCCTTGTCTCAGGAAACGCGCCTCAAAGCCTTCAGATTGCTGGTGGAGGCAGGGCCTGAAGGCATGGCAGCGGGGGCGATTAGTGAGCAATTAGCGACGCCACATAACACGATGTCCTTTCACCTGAACCATCTGGTGAATGCTGGCATTGTGCAGTCGCAGAAACAGGGACGCTCGGTGATTTACTCAGCAAATTTTGAAGCCATGCGCGGTTTGATCGGCTTTATGGTGGAAGACTGCTGTAGCCGTGATGTCGCCAGACTTCATGAAGATACCGAAACAGGTTGCTCGGTGATTGAACTCAGCGAGTGCTGTCCTGCGGAAACAAAGTAGGAGCTTTGATATGAAACGTATGCATGTGCATGTCGGTGTGAAAAACATCGACGAAGCCGTGAAATTTTACTCTGCACTGTTTGGGGCGGAGCCGGATAAGAAGATGCCGGATTACGCCAAATGGATGCTGGAAGACCCGAAACTGAACTTTGCGATTTCAACGCGCAGTGGCAAAGAAGGCGTCGATCACCTGGGTATTCAGGTAGAGAACGAAGCAGAGCTATCTGATATGCGCAAACGCATCTGTCAGGCTGAGATCGATGTTATCGACGAAGGCGAGACGGTGTGCTGCTATGCTGAATCGGACAAATCCTGGATACAGGATCCAGCCGGTATTGCCTGGGAAGCCTATCAAACCATGGGCGATGCCCAATTATTCTCAGCGAAAGAGGACAACACGCAGGGTGCCTGTTGTACGCCTGTTTCTATTCCCGTAGTTGCTGTCAGCAGCAGTTGCTGTGAACCGTCAGATTCCAACTCTTCAGGATGTTGTTAATGAAAAAAGTCTTAGTGTTATGTACCGGAAACTCTTGCCGTTCAGTGATGGCAGAAGCGTTGATTAATGCCATGAAAGATGACTATCAGGCGGTGAGTGCGGGTAGTTTCCCGGTGGGCTATGTTCATCCAAAGTCGATTGAAACGCTTAATCGTCATGGCATTGATGCGGGACAGCCACGCAGCAAATCGTGGGATGAGTTTGCTGGAGATGAGTTTGATTACATCATCACAGTCTGTGACAACGCAGCGAACGAGGTCTGCCCGGCCATGGCGGGACAACAGACCCGTCTGCACTGGAGCACCCCCGATCCTGCCAAAGCGGAAGGCAGTGAAGCCGACATTGAAGCCGCGTTTGACGAAGCCTTTACCATGCTGAAAACTCGTATTGAACAGGAACTGCCATGAGTGATAGCGCGCCGATGGGTATTTTTGAACGCTATCTCTCAGTTTGGGTTGGGCTCAGCATTGTCGCAGGCGTGGCTCTGGGCTGGTTGTTTCCAGCGGTCTTTGAGCTGTTTGCCAGTTGGGAATATGCCAATGTGAATCTGGTGGTGGCCATATTCATCTGGCTGATGATTTTCCCGATGATGGTTAATGTCGACTTTGCGTCAATTAAAGATGTCGGCAAAAAGCCCAAGGGCTTGTGTTTGACGCTGGTCGTAAACTGGCTGATTAAGCCGTTCACCATGGCTGGACTGGGGATTTTATTCTTTGAATATTTGTTTGCCGGACTGGTGGAACCACAAACGGCGAAGGAATACATCGCCGGAATGATCTTGCTTGGTGTCGCACCATGCACGGCAATGGTGTTTGTCTGGAGCCAACTGGTTCGGGGCGATGCCAATTACACCTTGGTTCAGGTATCGATTAACGACATCATTATGGTGATTGCCTTTGCCCCGCTGGCGGCACTGTTGCTGGGTATCACCGATATTGTTGTACCTTGGGAAACCCTGTTCCTGTCGGTGGTTTTGTATGTAGTCACGCCGTTAGTGGCAGGGTATCTGACCCGCCGCAAGCTGGATAAAAGTGCCGATCACCATGAGGTTACGGAATTCACCGCTAGAATCAAACCCTGGTCGATTATGGGGTTGCTGGCCACCGTCGTCCTACTGTTCGGTTTTCAGGCTGAAACCATTCTGGCTAAACCGCTGGTGATTGTGTTGATTGCCATCCCGCTATTGATTCAAAGCTACGGCATCTTTTTTATTGCCTATGCCTGGGCGTATTTGTGGAAAGTGCCGTTTAATGTGGCTGCACCGGCGGCACTGATCGGCACGTCTAATTTCTTTGAGCTGGCCGTAGCTGTCGCGATTAGTTTGTTTGGTCTGCATTCCGGTGCAGCGCTAGCGACTGTGGTCGGTGTTCTGGTGGAAGTGCCGGTGATGTTGTCGCTGGTCGCCTTAGCTATCCGAACCAAACCGTGGTTTGCACGCTTCGTCTAGGCGTGTAGAGCCTGTAAACCATATTCATCCACCCGTCCACTGATAAGGCGGGTGGAGATGGTTTCAAAATAGGTATTTCGAGCTGAAATCTGCTCGCCTTTCGGTAATGCCAGCTCATCGGAAGGCATGGTTTCCAGATTGACCTGCTGGCTGGTTTGCTGATTATTTTTGAAGCTGTCAGCCAATACCCAGAACGGTTTGCCAAAATGCTGTGCTGCCAGTGCCTGTAACAACGTACCGGTTTTATTCACAAAATGATGATCGGCCAGCCAGCTGTCACAGCCGCTGATATTGAGATCGACGTCTGGCATCACCAGCCCCATTTCGGCATCGGTAATTACGGTGACCGCTACGCCCATTTTGTTGAGCTGACTGGCAACCAGCAGTCCTTCGTTGCCGGGGGCGCTCAAGGTCACGATAACATTGAAATTCTGGTGTTGTTCCCACACATGCTCAAATAAGGACATCACCTGAGAGCTGCGGCTATGGGCCAAAACAGTCATGCCAGGCTTGAACAAGGCAGAAGCATGCTCGGCCACGCTATCAGTGGCCTCGGCCAGCTGTCGATATATGTCGTCGAGTAAGTGCAGGTAGTCGTGCTTTGAATAGGCCTGCTCGCTGTCCAGTTTTTTCTTCCAGCGTCGCAGTGCATTAGCCAGCGGCATCATACTGGGACGAGCATGGCTGAGGTCTTCTACGATCATCTCAATCTCATCTGCTGTCTGATCGGGTATGTCAAAGAGACAGTCTTTCAGCCGTGACAAGGTGATTAACGCTAACTCGGTAGCACCAGATTGACGATTGTTCTGCAGGGTATTCAATAACTTTTGATAGGCCTCAGACATGACTGCTCCTAAAGCAGATAAATGAGTATGGACATGATCAGGACACTAAGAAAGCGGTAACCTGCCTGAATCAGAAGCAGGCTGCGCCCCCATCCGCAGAAAAGATTGTCAGATAACATCGCGGGTAAGATAATCAAGCCCGCGAGTATCAGGCCGAGTAGCAGAGCGATATTGAGCGAACTGATACCAATCAGGCTGTGTAACAAGGCAATCCCTAGCGCAGTTAATAGACAACTCACTACAGACGCGGTCATTGGCAGCGTGGGGTCTCTCAGCGTTTTTGGTGTTTTGCCGATTGCACGCATCCATTTTTCACCGAAAACAGGCATTGAGTACCAGACAGCGCCCAGTATCATGCCGCTGGTCGCGGCGGCGAGAATGGCGATAAGGTTCAAATCCACATTCATCATGTTGGGAGCCTCCGTTGGCACCTATTTTTATTGTAGCCCTTATCGTTGTTGACTGCTTATCAGGACGACTTAAGCCAGGATACTTCATACAGGTCAGTGCGCCTGTCTTTCAGGTTATTTACTGAACCTTCACTGCGGGTCAGTTTCAACTTATCCAGATCCAGATCGGAGAACATAATCATCTCAGTATTGGCCGTGGTTTCTGCCATGACGGCATCATGTGGGTAGGAGAAGTCTGAGGGGGAAAACACCGCAGCTTGTGAATACTGTACATCGAGGTTTTCCACCTGAGGCAAGTTGCCACAGCTACCGCAAATCACCACGTAGCATTCGTTCTCGATAGCTCTTGCCTGCGCACAGCTGCGTACACGGAGGTAACCGTTTTTGGTATCGGTCCAGTAAGGCACAAACAGGATATCCATATCCTGCGCTGCCAGAATACGACTGAGTTCCGGGAACTCGACGTCGTAGCAAATCAGAATGCCGATACGACCCGCATCGGTGTCAAACACCTGTAAATAATCCCCGCCCTCAATGACCCAGTCGCGGCGTTCATGCGGCGTGACATGCAGTTTTCGCTGGATTTCTATCGTGCCATCGCGGCGACACAGATAAGTCACGTTATATAGCACGTCGCCGTCCAACAAGGGCATGGAGCCCGTAATCACATTGATGTTGTAGCTCACTGCCATCTGTGACATTTCATTTTTAAATTTTTCAGTAAAGCTGGCTAGAAAGCGGATGGCCTCGGTCTGGTTGCGATGATCGGGGCTCAGTCCCATCAATGCGGCATTAAAGAACTCGGGGAACAGGGCAAAGTCACTTTTGTAGTTCGACAAAGCATCAATGAAGTATTCGACCTGATTGAGGCACTCTTCGACGGATTCGACTTCCCGCATCTGCCATTGGATGGCACCAATGCGAACCTGAGTTTTGCGGGTTTGAATGACCGGCATTTCCGGCTCGAAAAAGATATTGCGCCACTCCAGCAGCGTCGCGTAGCCCTGCGACTTTTCATCTTCTGGCAGATACTGCTTGAGTAGCCGGGTCACCTGAAAGTCATTGGAAAGCTGAAAGGTCAGAATCGGGTCATAAATACGTTTATTTTTGACTGCCTCGAAGTATTCCTCGGGCGTCATTTTTTCTGCGTATTGGTGGTAGTTAGGAATGCGCCCACCGGCGAGAATGGCACGCAGATTATGCTGACGGCATAGCTCTTTACGCGCTTCGTAGAGTCGACGCCCCAGCCTATAACCGCGGTAATCCGGGTGAATCAGCACATCCAACCCGTAGAGGGCATCGCCATCGGGGTTATTTAGAATAGTTTCACGTTTGGAAATCAGGTCATCGTAGGTGTGTGGGTTACTGAACTGATGATAATCGACCTGCACGGCCAAGGCGACACCGATAACCTCATCATGATCCACCACGCAGATCTGGCCTTCGGGTAAGTCATCAATCAGTTTGAAAATGGTGTGCTCAGGCCATGAGCCACCAATGTCCTGATAAATTTGGTCCATCAGGGTTTTGAGTTGAGGGTAGTCCTGCTTTTCCAGATTACGGATTTTGATATGGAGATCTTCAGGCATTAACACTCCTGTCTTATAAAAGCTTTCTCAGCAACATACGCTGTTTGATAGTGTTTTGTGAAGACTGGTTAATGGCAAGACACTACCAGAAATGGTCGTGTGGCGTTATAGTTGGAATCGAAACATCTTTATGTTTCCTAAAACATTTCCCCGGATTATTCTCAATACCGGGGCTCCTGCTGTTACAGGCAAAATTCTTTTGCCTCACAACGGATGTAGAGGGCTTATCCTCATCTTACAGGGAGATTGAATCATGAATATGTCAATTAACAGAAAAGTGCTACTGAGCATACTGCTTGTGTCTTTTATGGCTATACCCGGCCTTAATGCTGAACCTGTTGATGATACTCAACCATCATTGTATGACCGCTTGGGTGGTTTGGCGCCAATTTCAGTTGTTGTTAGCGACTTCCTTGACGCCTTGGTACCGGATCCGATGTTGAATCAGAATCCGGCAATAGATGCCGCCAGGCAGGTTGTACCTAAACCTTATCTCAAATACCACGTTACAGCGATGGTCTGTCAGGCTACCGGTGGTCCTTGTCAGTATCATGGCCGGTCTATGAAAGAGGCTCATGCTCATC
Source organism: Methylophaga sp. (assembly GCA_030148085.1). Taxonomy (GTDB): domain Bacteria; phylum Pseudomonadota; class Gammaproteobacteria; order Nitrosococcales; family Methylophagaceae; genus Methylophaga. The sequence goes on from JASBUF010000008.1 coordinate 57,109, forward strand.
TGAATATCACTGAGGCAGAATGGGACAGAATGGTGAGCGTATTTGAGGAACTACTTGCTAGTCATGAAGTGCCGGAACAGGAGTCAATGGAATTGTTGGCCATTATTGACTCCACTAAGGCAGATATTGTGATGGTGACTACACCCTAATAGTGGCTTATTAAGAGCGACAAATTGAGCCTAGCTTTGAATGGGAAGTGGCTAATTGAGCTGCTCTAATTACTTACAACACAATAAAAAAAGGCAAGCACATGGCTTGCCTTTTTTGTGGAATTCGGAGCTATTAGATAGCTACGATATTCTCAGCTTGTGGGCCTTTTGCACCGGTTGTAACGGTGAATTCGACTTTTTGGCCTTCAGCCAGTGTTTTGAAGCCTGAGCTTTTGATCGCGCTGTAATGAGCGAAGACATCAGGGCCACCTGAAGCTTGTTCGATAAAGCCAAAACCTTTCGATTCGTTGAACCACTTAACGGTACCAGTAACGGTGTCAGACATAATGATTATCCTGTAGATAAATTTAAAATGCCCTAATGGGCAGGTATAGCGGGAAAAGAGACCGAAATTTAGATACTACAGGACGAAGAACTACGAGGATGCAACGAAGTGGAGAATATAAACGAGAGGCTTAATTTCTAGCTGCTAATAGTGTGCAGATAATTTTCTTAAAAGTCAATACTTCATTTATGAGAAACAAAAGGCAGGTTTGAGTAGGGCGGTTATCTCTCGCTAAAGCAGTCGGCTAGCAGTTAAAGCAACGGCTCAGACGTTGCCCTTATGGCTGCTATCAATCAAATCAAAAATGTTGCCGAACGGATCCGTTACCGAGCAGCAGCGCCCACCCCAGCCATGGACCACGATCGCTGTGGTTTTCGCATCATAGTCGCGTATGCGTTGGATAGCAGCATCAAGTTCTTCCGTCTCGATAAACAAACCTGAATGCCCGGTGCCATAGTAGGGCTCAGTCCATTCATACAGCTTGAGCAGCATGCCGCCGAGGTCGTAATTGGTAAAACGGTGCGGCTCGCCATGAAACTCACGCTGTATGGTCAGCCCAACGGCTTCTTCATAGAAGCGCTTGCTTTGTTGGTAATCGGCAGCGGGGAAGGAGGTGAATAGGGCGCGCATGGTTATTTTATTCTGGCTTTCTTTGCTTGTTTGGCAACGATAAAGGACTTTTCAAGCCATTCCAGCATCAGCGCTAAGTCGTCGAAGAGTTCCTCAGGGGCCTGACAATAGGACATCTCAACCGGCTTGTCATTTTTCACAAAGGTGAAGTGAGGCAGGCCTTTGTCGGCATACTGTTTCGATAATGCCTTATCAACTTTGAGGTACAACACGGCATCAGCCACCAAGCCGACCATACACTCATCAATATAGATACCATAGCCGCCAAACATTGCTTTTGCTCTGGATGGCCCAATGATCTGAAATGTATCGACCAGAGAGGCAACAAACGTTTTTTCATCGTTCACCTATCAGTTCTCCAGCGAGTTTGGCGTTATTCCTTCCGAGGCTACGACGCTGCGAGTCAATCCAATGCCGATGCCAGAAAATAACTATCCCGGCCGGATTCTTTGGCTTTGTAGAGTGCTTTATCGGCCTTGTGCCAGAAAGCCTCGAGGGTACCTGATAATGTCGCTATGCCTGCACTGGCCGTGATTGAAAATCGGCAATTGGCAGTTGGACACTGAATAGTTAGCTCTCTTAGTTCAGTCAAAATTTTATTAGCAATTTTACTTGCTGCTACCTCGTCGGCCCCACATAGCAACAAGCCAAACTCCTCACCGCCAAGTCGTGCAACGATGTCGTGTTCACGACGGTGTGCAGATAGAATCTTGGCAAAGGAGACCAGTGCGGCATCGCCAGCCTGATGCCCGAACTCGTCGTTGATTGACTTGAAAAAATCGATATCAAACAGAATAAAACTACTTGGTTCAGGTTGCCTGTGGGACTGGCTTATAACGATCTTTGCCAGTTCTGTGAAGCCATGTCGGTTACTGACCTGAGTCAGGTAATCTGTTCTGATTAGCTCGTTGAGCTCATGATTGGCTGCAACGAGTTTTGTAGAGAGGCTTCGAAACTTAAAGATAGCGATGCCCATTAATGATAGCAACAAGACGCTAATTACGCTGACCGCGATTGTCAGTTGATGGCTTGTTCTTTCTTCAGGCTTGAATAAAAAGCCATCCAAATCACTGTCGGCTTGGGTCATATTCAGCTCGCGATAGCTGTCAGCAATGTATTGCCAACGGCCCGGATTCATATGCCCCAGCTGCACCAGTTCAGGCATGATCAACGCTTTGAGGGTTTCCGCTTCGTAGCGGAGGTGATCGAGTGTTTTGTCAGGAGAATAATGTTGGTGGATGAGCTGAACTGTCTCCTCAATGTTGTTCAGTGCATACTCCCAGCCTTTTAATGTCGCATCTCGAAAGGCTTTGACCTGTTCCTGTTTGTCTTCGGCCATGCGCTCTGTTGTTATCAACACATCGCTGTAGAAGTTCACACCATAGTCTCTGGGATTGATGATGTTGTATTCCACCCCTTTCTGTTTCAGCAGATAAGGCTCATTGGAAATATAGCCATCATAGGCATCGGCTTTACCGTCAATCAGGTCATCAACACGGTAAGTGGTGGGCGTCATCGTCAGTTGTTCTTGGCGGATCCCTTCACGAGCCAGCATGGTCAGTAACTCGGCACTCTCTGGCGGCGGCATAATTAATAGATTGCGACCGGCCATATCCAGCGGTCCACGAATGTTACTGGACTTGAGCGTAATCCAGACGATGGGGGAGGTTTGCATGATGGCGGCCACGGCAACGACAGGCTTACCTTCCATGCGGTCAATGGCAACGCCCGAACCGGTGATGGCAAAATCCACTTTCCCTGACAATAGATCTGCCGTGGGGCTTAGCGACTGTGGGCCGCCTTCAATTAGCTCAACATCAAGCCCGCTAGACTCGTAAAAGCCTTTTTCTTTCGCCATGTAATACCCGGCAAATTGAAATTGATGCTTCCAGCGGAGCTGAATTTTCAGGTTATCGGATGCATGCAGAGTGGTATTCAGAGAGAAAACACTGACAAGTGCCAGAAAGATAATACCTGTATATCTCACCCTGAAACGAACCCCGTACAGACGCAATCTAAGGTCGATTCTAACACCACTTTTGCCGTTAACGTCTTCTGATCGTCTGGTGGCACTGACTTATTTGAAAATCAGTCGCAGCCTCTCAACTCTGGATATCAATAACAGGTCAATAGTGATGATAACGGCAATGGCCGCCGCTGAGAGTGGAAAGCACAATGCAGCAACCAGCATCAGTGCGACAACAGCCTTGTTGGCAGAGGGGTGAGCTGCAGGAGGCGCCAGTCCTCGTGCCTTTTGCGGACGACGTTTCCACCACATGGTGATACCGCCCACAATCATCAATATGATGAGCCCACAGAAAAGCAGATTGACCAGCAGGTTCCACAGTCCAAGATCACCCTGATGCAGCGGAATACCGGCGCTCATTGCCTTGCCCATCAGCGAATAGTCGGCAAAGCGAATATCGGCCAGCGCTTCACCAGTATGGCGATCCAGATGCAAGGTACGCTCCTCAGCTGGGTTGGTCAGATCGCCCGCCATGGTGGTGGCCGTTATGGTCCAGACACCGTTGGCGTCGGCAGGCAAATGCACATGAAAGTTAGTAAAGCCTTGTTCAGTAGCGATTTGGCTCACCTGATCCAGATTCAGTTCCATCGGCAATGTCATCGCTGAACCCGATTGCGGCATCGGTGTCTGCTCCAAGGCCCATGGAACATGCTGCATACCTTCATGGTTCATGCTTTCGTGGGTTTCTTCAGCAACGGGTGCAACAAAGCTGGTGCCCGGCACCGAACTCCAGGCCTGTACCATTTTGCCGCCCCAGACATTGGTCCACGACAAGCCCGACAATAGGAAAAACACCAGAGGAACAGCGATGAGCAAGCCGAGCGAACTGTGCAGACGTCGCCAGTCATTGCGGCTGGAAAGCATCCTTGGTGGAATAACTTCACGCCAGCCATTGCGTTGCAACGCCAGATAAATGCCGCTCAGCACCATCAGTATTGTCAGGCCAGCCGTAATCTCAATTAGCGTGTCACCCAGATCGCCCAGATAGAGCTTGCCATGGAAAGTCTTGATGGCTGAATAGAGTGTTGTCGCTGGATCGAGTGTCCCCAAAACCTCGTTGGTATAGGGATTCACATAAGCCGTGATGCTCGCTGCCCCATGCCCGCCACTATGTCCGCCAGCGTGGTGCGGAACTAATGTGAATTGAGCCGAATGGCTGGCGTCTGCAGCAGGGATATACAACTTCACATGAGCCTGCGGAAACGCTTCCTGGACGTTGGCGAGCAGGGTTGATGCCGGTAAACGTTCACCTTCATTGCTTACCCGGGTCAGATCTTGTTGCAGCAAACTGTCAATGGGTTTGCTAAGCAGCATCAATAAACCACTGCCTGCTAGAGCCAATAAGAAGGGAATCACCAGCAGTCCGGCATAAAAGTGCCAGCGCCAAAGCGCACGATAGAAAGAACTGTCCTTGGAGGTGGCGGTGTTATTGGTCTGGAACATGTAAGGTTCGGTCTTATAAGCGGTTTTCAGGCCCGAATAGCTGAATAATGGGGCCGCGAACAGGCACAATAAACAGCCTTTTCAGCCTTGTCCAGCAGCGGCAACCGTGAATGGCGGTGTCGACGTGGGTAAAGGGCTATGTCTTTGCTAGCAAAACGCAACCACACCCTATCATCAGCGCATCGCCCACTTTTTGTGAAGCAGAGATCAGTTTACTGCCTCATCCATTCCTGTTCGCAGCTATTAGGTGTTGCGTGGTGCGAACATGATAATTGCCATGCCCAACATGGCGACGGCTGAGCCAACAAGATCACATGTTGTTGGACGAATACCATCAATTGCCCACAACCACAAAATAGCCACAAAGATATAAACGCCGCCATAAGCGGCATAAACGCGACCTGCTGCGGTCGGATGCAATGACAACAACCAGGCAAATGCAGCAAGGCTAAGTGCGGCAGGCACCAGCAACCAAATCGTCTTCCCCTCACGCAGCCACAGGTATGGCAGATAACAACCAATAATTTCTGC
>JASBUF010000014.1 GCA_030148085.1 Methylophaga sp.
GTGACAGCAACTAATACACTCATATTAAGCGCTATCAGCAATGAGGACCTCGGATAAATCACATAGACTCCAAAAACAGGCGTAACTCACTTTCGCCAGGGAGTGACGAATTATATGCTTTGAACTTGCTTAGTGTTTGCGCAGACTCGTCGGAAAACAAATGAAGCATTCGGTATCAGGTCTGAGCTTGCTCGCACTGGTGCTTTTGACCAACCTTCACGCTAGACCACGCCAAACCCGTGCATCAAGTTTGTCCATGAAGCTGACCAGACCAGTCAAAATGACTGTAGCCAGGTGTTGAAAGGGTTTACATCGTAAACACATCCAAGCAGGTTATCGATATTTATAACGACCGTTTTTTCTCTGGTATCAGACCGACAAGCCGGTCCATGTATGGCACCGTCAGGTTTTGAGCGGTGATGTGACCATGGAAAATCAATACTCCCGGGCGCTAATTAACGCGTCCGATTGACAGAAACTCAGCCCTTGAACTTTACGGCAAATAGTTGGCGAACCATAAAAACAAAAAGGCTCAAAACAATGAAACACTGTTTTGAGCCTTCTATCACTAATCAAAGTTGGTAGCGGGGGCTGGATTTGAACCAACGACCTTCGGGTTATGAGCCCGACGAGCTACCAGGCTGCTCCACCCCGCACCTGATTAGACTGCGCATTATACATACCCCTCAGGAGAATGCAAGGAAAAATCTAATTCTCTTTCAATTTTCTTGTCAGGGTGTTTCTACCCCATCCCAATAGCTTGGCAGCCTCCTGCCTTTTACCCGCCGTTTTCTCCAAAGCCACTTCCATTAAGAGCTGCTCAACCAGAGGTACGACATCCGCCAAAGCACCCTCCTGACCGGTAAGCGCCTTATTCGCAGCCCATTGTCTGAACAACTGCTGCCAGTCATTGCCCTGGCGTCCGCCGCCTTCTGCCGGGTCTGCAGACAGCTCAACAGGCAGATCATCCATCTGCACCACCTGGCCTGGCGACATCACCGTCAGCCAGCGACAGGTATTTTCCAGTTGTCGCACATTACCTGGCCAAGGCATCTGGGATAAGTACATATCCACATCAGGCGAGACGCTCTTGGTCGCCATATTGAGTTCTTTGGCTGCCTTATTGAGGAAATAGGCAACCAGCGCAGGAATATCTTCACGGCGCTCACGTAATGCCGGGATATGGATACGGATAACATTCAGACGATGAAACAAGTCTTCACGGAAATCACCGCGTTCAACCAGCTTTTCCAGATTTTGATGCGTCGCGGCAATTATACGGACATCGACCTTGACGGCGCTGTGACCACCGACACGGAAAAATTCACCGTCAGACAAGACCCGCAATAAACGGGTTTGCAACTCAATCGGCATATCGCCAATCTCATCAAGGAACAAGGTGCCGCCGTTAGCCTGCTCAAAACGGCCTTTTCGCTGAACATGGGCACCTGTAAAGGCACCTTTTTCATGACCAAATAGTTCTGACTCCAGCAGCTCTTTCGGGATCGCAGCCATATTGAGCGCAATAAACGGAGCCTGCCGACGCGGGCTATGACGATGTAAAGCCTGAGCAACCAGTTCTTTACCGGTACCAGATTCACCATTAATCAGCACGGTGATATTAGAGCGAGCCAGTCGACCAATCGCTCTGAACACTTCTTGCATTGCCGGTGCTTCACCAACAATTTCTGATCCCAGATTGATATCTTCGGCCGGTGATCTCTCCTGTTCTCTACTATGCGCGACAGCTCGTTGAACCAGCTCTACCGCCTCATCGACATCGAATGGTTTCGGCAGGTATTCGAACGCGCCGCCTTCATAAACAGATACGGCACTGTCGAGATCGGAGTAGGCCGTCATAATGATTACCGGCAGTTCTGGATGGCGCTCTTTAATCTCTGACAATAACTGCAGACCATTAATACCAGGCATTCTGATATCACTGACCAAAACATCCGGGGCTTCTTCACGGCCCTGTTTTAACTCGTGCAGCACCATATCAGCGGTTTCGAAGGCTCTTACTGTAATATCGACCGCTTCCAGTGCTTTTTGTAAGACCCATCTAATGGATCTGTCATCGTCGACAATCCAGGCTATCGCTTTATTGGCGTTCACGTCCTAACTCCAAAGGAAATATAACTGAAAAAATGGTTTGCCCTGTATGGCTGCTGCACGTCACTGTGCCGCCATTACGTTGCACTAGGTTCTGAACCAGATAGAGACCGAGACCGGTGCCATCAGCGCGACCGGTGACCAAGGGATAAAACAGGCTGTCCTGTAACCCTTTGGGAATACCTGGGCCGTTATCTTCAACCTCTACTAACAGGCCCAAACGGAAGTAATTCTTTTCTATCGTGATATTGCGCTGTATTCGGGTACGTAGAATGATTAGCCCGACGCCGTTCATCGCCTGCACCGCATTACGTACGATATTGAGAAAGACCTGTATTAATTGATCGAAGTCGGCATAGAGTTCGGGGATACTCGGATCGTAATCAACCTTGAACTTCAGTCGCTCGTCTACCTCAATATCAACGAGTTGTCTGACGTGCTGCAGCACTTCATGGATATTAGTATCGCGCTTTTCCGGGTGCTGATTGGGACCGAGCATCCGGTTCATCAGGTTCTGTAAACGGTCGGCCTCAGAGATGATAATGCGGGTGTACTCTTTGAGATCTTCTGACTCCAGTTGCCGTTCGAGCAACTGAGCGGCGCCACGTAAGCCACCCAAGGGGTTTTTGATCTCATGGGCCAGACCACGTACTACCTGTTGCTGGGTATGCAGGTTTTCATCGCGAGTTAGTCGTTGCTGATAATCCAATTGCGCCAGTTCCAGGATGACGTAGGGTTCATCCAGATCCAGCAGCTTCATTGAGCAGTCCAGCAACACTTCACCCGATGACGGCAGAAACAAATGCACTTCCCGTTCAATCAGGGCCTGTCCGGTTGAAACAACCCGACGTAGAGACTCCAGTAAACGCGCTTCGCCGGGTAGCAGGGACTGCAAAGGAATATGCTCAGCCTGACGTTGACTGATTTCAAACAGAATTTCGGTGGCCGTATTGATATAGCAGACACGCAAGGACGTATCCAAAACCAGGACCGCCGTGGTCAGGTTTTCCAACACATCATTGTTGGCAATTGCATCGTGGCTCATTGTTGCGACACTCATAGTCATGGACAGCTGTTAGCAAAAAACGCTCCATTTATGCGCGTTTTTCGACTATCAGCCGCTAAGCTATTGATTCCAAGTACAACTCTGCGAATTACTGCTTTCAGACAAAAGAATTTTACTGGCCATATGGCGCAATATAGCATTGAAACGGATTAACTATGCACCATAATGGCGCACCGCTACTTAATTGGCTTTATTTTGTGCAGGCTTATTGAGCACGGATGTGCGATGAAGGTGGAAAGTGACGGTTTCACTTGATGTGAGCACGCCACCATTGCTATCGACAATCGTGGCTGACACGGTATGCGTTCCACGACTTAAATTGTTGAGTTGAAATGATGTCGTTGGCTGAGCCTGACCGACATCAACACCATCAACATTGAGTACGATGAGGTCACCACGCTCGGCATCCAGTTGCGGCTCGACGATCATGCTTACGGCCACATCGCCGTTGTTAACCCAGATGCTTTCGTCATTCGCTGGGGCAATAATACGAACCTGGTAGGCAGGTACAGCATCGACTTCTGGCTCAAAAGTTTGTGATTCACCCTCAGGGGAAAGCTTGAGAATGTTATCCGCTTCCTCATCACCGCTGGTAATACCTTGATCCGAAGAAATGACGGTTGAAGGTGATATTTCGATCTGCTCTGCACCGGGGCTTGGCTCATCGGTAAATACGACATTGCCTTCAGCATCTACCGAGCGGTAAATCCCAGCCTGTGCTGATGTGATAAAGAAGAAGACGATGAGCCATGTATATTTCATAATTTGAAGCATAGGCCAGCCCAGTTCATAGCGCAACACTCAGGCAAAAAAAAGCGCCCCGAAAGGCGCTTTTCTTGTTTGTTTGAAACAAACTCAGTCTGATTAGACGCTGTAGTACATATCAAATTCAGCTGGGTGAGTTTCCATACGAACTCGGGTAACTTCAGCCATCTTCAGAGAAATGTAACCGTCGATCATGTCGTCAGTGAATACACCACCTTCAGTCAGGAAGCTACGATCCGCATCCAGCGCTTTCAATGCTTGCTCGAAAGAGTAGCAAACCTGTGGGATTTGCGCTTCTTCTTCTGGTGGCAGATCGTACAGATCTTTATCCATCGCATCGCCAGGGTGGATCTTGTTCTTGATACCATCCAGACCAGCCATCAACATGGCAGAGAATGCCAGGTATGGGTTAGCCGTTGAGTCTGGGAAGCGAACTTCGATACGACGGCCTTTCGGGTTGTTAACGAAAGGAATACGGATAGAAGCAGAGCGGTTACGTGCTGAGTAAGCCAGCATAACAGGTGCTTCAAAGCCAGGGACCAGACGCTTGTAGCTGTTGGTAGACGAGTTAGTGAACGCGTTCAAAGCTTGAGCGTGCTTGATGATACCGCCGATGTAGTACAGAGCAGTTTCAGACAGGCCGCCGTATTTGTTACCAGAGAACAGGTTTTCACCATCTTTAGAGATAGATTGGTGAACGTGCATACCGCTACCGTTATCACCTACCAGTGGTTTAGGCATGAAAGTGGCCGTTTTACCGTAAGCGTGAGCAACGTTATGGATAACGTATTTGAGTTTTTGAACTTCGTCAGCTTTCTTAACCAGAGTAGCGAACTTCACACCGATTTCGCACTGACCAGCAGTGGCTACTTCGTGGTGATGAACTTCAGTGGTCATGCCGACTTCTTCCAGTGTCAGGCACATGGCCGCACGGATGTCGTTCAGTGAATCAACTGGTGGTACTGGGAAGTAACCGCCTTTAACGCCTGGGCGGTGACCGAAGTTACCATCAGCGTATTCTTTACCGCTGTTCCAGTCAGCTTCTTCAGAGTCGATTTTGTAGAAAGAACCTGACATGTCGCTGCCCCATTTGACGTCGTCAAACAGGAAGAATTCGTTTTCAGGACCGAAGAAAGCAGTGTCAGCAATACCAGTAGATTGCATGTACGCTTCAGCACGACGTGCAACGCTGCGTGGGTCACGCTCGTAACCTTGCATAGTGGCTGGTTCAACGATGTCACAGGTCAGTACCAGAGTGGTGTCATCCATGAACGGGTCGATGAAAGCAGTTGATGCATCAGGCATCAGAATCATGTCAGATTCGTTAATACCTTTCCAACCGGCTACAGAAGAACCGTCGAACATTGCGCCTTCAGTAAAGGTATCTTCATCGATGGAGTGTGCAGGATAAGAAACGTGTTGTTCTTTACCACGCGTATCAGTGAAACGGAGGTCAATAAACTTGACGTCCTCATCTTTAATCATTTGAAGCACATTTTCGACAGACATTTAACTTCTCCAATTTTTAGAAACTGCACACAGTTTTGTGCAAAAAAACTCGCGTCATATTACAGCAGAAATCACGCCAACTTTATACTACAAGATAAATCAACCATTTAGGTGCAGCCGCACCACACACAAGCACTATAATAGTGCGTGAATTGTGCAAAAAGCACCATTATGGTGCTACGCACCAACTCGAACCGTAATCCGGATCTCGTCCTCATCCTGAACTGAGTGAATCACCTGATGGCCATTGATACGCGCCCAGGCGGGAATATCACTCAACGCACCGGGATCGGTACAGATCACCTCAAGTTCTTCACCAGCAGACATTGTTGCTACTCGGTTTTGCGTTTTAATGACTGGCATCGGACACAGCATTCTGCGTGCGTCGAGTTGTTCACGACTCATAGATACCACTCCTGCGGGACTTCTTCGGCACTAAACGGACTAGTCCGTATCTGCATGCTGTCCTGTCCGGGAACGGTGATATCGAGTTCCACTTCGTCGGCCTCGCGACCTTGTCCGAAGCGGGCAACAATCGCCGCTGCCAGAGGATAGTGTTCTTCTTTTAGCTCGCCGTCAACCAGTGCCATAGGGCCACTGTGGCTGAGCGCATAAATACTGGTGAACTGCTTGCGGTAACCTTCAAGAAACTTACTTTCGCCGGCATCACGCGCAATGATCAGTTTGAATTCCGGGATTGGTCGGATGTGACGGCCAACCTTAAGCAGCATGATGTCATCCATCTCGTAATCACGACTATTGCGTGCCTGCCACAAGTCCACCAGCTTGTCGGAATAGTTCTTATCGGTGAGGAAACAACAGCCACCTGCAGGTGTGGCAAAGTCATTCAAGCCAAACTCTTTAGCCAAGGCAATCTGTGGTTTACGGTTACGGCCATGAAAATCGTAGAGTTTTTCACGATCAACCCAGCCTTCACGCTCAGGTTTGGTCATAGGCAGATTTTTCGCACACAACGGTCTGAGCAACAGGTCGTCAGCACCGGACTGCTCAGAAATGATTGGCATAGTGTGCTTACGCTGAGACATCGGTCGCTGACCAATCACTTCACCGGTGATAATGAAATCAAAGCCATCTTTGTGATGCTCTTTAATCCACTCGACCGCCTTGCCGACCATAAAGATTTTACAGTCCAGACACGGGTTCATATTGGCGCCATAGCCGTGTTTTGGGTTAAGCAGTACGTCTTTGTATTCTTCAATTACATCGACGATATGCAGTTTAATACCCAGTTGTTCGGCTACCCACAGGGCGTTGTTACGCTTTTGCTTATTTTTGTCGTGATTGCGAATGGCGTGAGTGTGGCCTTCAACACAGAAACCGGTATAGAAGTTGATACCCTCAACTTCAATCCCCTGTTCCTGCAGCACTCGCACTGCCAGCATGGAATCCAGGCCACCCGAGATCAGGGCGACCGCTTTATGTTTTACTGTCATCTTAAGCTGTTCCGCCTACGGTTAATGCATCGACTTTCAACGTAGGTTGGCCGACTCCCACCGGCACGCTCTGCCCTTCCTTGCCACAGTTACCAACACCGGAGTCCAGCTCCAGATCATCAGCGACCATCGAAATACGTTGCATAACTTCCGGTCCGTTACCAATCAGGGTTGCCCCTTTCACTGGTCGGGTCACTTTGCCATTTTCGATCAGGTAGGCTTCACTGGTCGAAAACACAAATTTACCGGAGGTAATGTCTACCTGGCCGCCACCGAAGTTGACGGCATAGATGCCCTTTTCTACCGAAGCAATGATTTCTTCGGCTTTATGCTCGCCGGGGAGCATGTAGGTATTGGTCATACGCGGCATAGGCAAATGTGCGTATGACTCACGACGTCCATTACCGGTACTTTGCGTACCCATCAACCGCGCGTTCTGTTTATCCTGCATGTAGGCCACCAAGCGGCCGTTCTCAATCAGTGTTGTGTACTGGCTGACTTCGCCTTCATCATCAATATTTAATGAGCCACGCAGATTAGCCAGCGTGCCGTCATCGACCACGGTGCACAAGGACGATGCGACTTGTTCACCGATACGCCCTGAGAAGGTCGACGTGCCACGGCGATTGAAGTCACCTTCCAGCCCATGACCGACGGCTTCATGCAACAGGACACCCGGCCAACCACTACCCAATACGACCGGCATGGTACCGGCTGGAGCGGCAACCGCTTCGAGGTTCACTAACGCAATTCTGACTGCCTCACGCGCGTAGCTTTGTGCCAAATCGTTATCACGGAAGTAGCGGTAATCCATGCGACGGCCACCACCGGCATTGCCACGTTCACGACGTCCGTCAGCTTCGACAATCACGCTGACATTCATTCTGACCAGAGGACGAATATCATTGGCATAGGTGCCGTCACTGGCGGCAACCAGAATGGTGTCAATACCGCCTGACAAGCTGACTGTTACCTGTTTAACACGAGGATCTGCTGCTCTGGCAGCGGCATCCGCTTCACGCAGCAAGGCGAGTTTTTCTTCCACGCTGAGCAGTAAAATAGGGTCTGCACTTGAATACAAAGCCGGATTCGGCTGTTTTTTCCACACCGCGACTTGCTGATCACCACCTTGGCGGGAAATCGCTCTGGCCGCTTCCGCCGCTTGTTGTAAAGCGGGTAATACCAGATCATCAGAGTAGGCAAAGCCGGTTTTTTCACCACTGCAGGCACGCACACCAACGCCTTGCTCAAGGTGATAGCCACCGTCTTTGATAATACCGTCTTCCAGTACCCAACTTTCCTGGCGTGATTGCTGAAAATACAAATCGGCATAGTCCACACCACCAGTCATGGTCGATGCCAGAGCATGCTCCAGATCGTGATCAGTGAGGCCCGCGGGCAGCAATAGCTGCTGTTGAACAAGTTCGGAAATCGAGGTTGTCATCAACTCAAAAAAGGCTGTTGAGAAAACTGCATATGATAGCAGATTAGGGAATAGATGGGCCTTGTAGCGGTTTAGGTGTCACCACCTTCAGTTTGGGGCTATCCCAAGGCCCGGTGAGCGCATACTGATAACTGATTAAGTTAACAATTTCGCGATCGAACAAGGTACCGGCAATTTTATCGACCAGCAAAATCGCCGTACCCACACCAAGACCGACCGGACCACCAGCGACAGCACCGGCAATCGGCAAGGTGGATGACACTTCCGGAGTGACTTTGACGACCTGATCGTAAGTTTTGTCGACCAAATTAACCGGACCTGCAACTTCAATTAACGCTGAATCACCACGCATGACCAAGTCATCTGTCCGAGCGATACCATCTGCAAAAGTGAAATTAGCGGTAATTGCACTAAAATCAAAACCTTTACCAAATAAATCACTAAAATCCAGCGCCAGCCTTCTTGGAATAGCTGCGATACTCAGCAGACCAAAAATACGCCCAGCCGCACCCGGTTCAACTTCGATCAGACTTCCCCGCCCCACACTTAAATCCAGTTGCCCCTGCATCGCTGCTACAGAGAACTGACCGGGGTTACCCCGCCAATTCAGCTGGCTGTTGAGTTGCACCTGTCTGGCTTCCACCACTTCCTGATAACCGTAATAGGCCAGCAAAGCTTTGAGATCGTCGCTGGAGGCGACAATATCGAACTGACTGCGATCTGTCACACTGGTTTGTGTCCAGCTACCTGTCAGCGAAGCCTGCAACACCGGTGACTGCAAGCTCGCCGCTTCGACAGTCCAGCTATTCTCCATACGATTAGCACGTAAGTTGAGGCTGCCCAGTTGCATCTGATTAAGCTCAAACTCAGCGATATTGAGTCGCAAGGCCGGCCATAATTCCGCTTTGCGAACCGGCTCATCCGAGCTCTCATCCGCAAGATTCAGTCGTAAATGCTCTAGTCGAACCGTAAGTGGGCTTTGATTGCTGATGTTCTGAGGCAGGGTGATGTCACCTTTTACCTGTTCTGAATCCAGCTGCAATAGCCATTGTTCATGTGATTGACTGGCATTAATGGTCAGCTCATCCACTGTCTGATCTGCTACCGACAATTGACCTAGCCGCAATTGGCGAATATCAATCAGTGGACTATCAGCTTGTGTACTGTTTTGACGAGCTTGCCAGTCCAGCCAGTCATCAAGATTGAGGGTGTCGATATAACCGCCCAGTGTCAGCGTCTCTCCACTTGCTCTGGATTGCTCGCCACCCAACATGATTTGTCCGGTGAGTTTCTCATCGCGTTCGGTCAGGCTGGCATTAAGCCACTTATCCAGACTGAGGTTATAGACCGGCTGCGCTTCGGCCTCAATCCGTAACGACAACGGTTTACGCTGACTGGCAAGCTTACCCAGCGGTTCCGGCGCATCAATAGTGACACCTCGCAGATCAGAGCGAATGTTGACCGCCACATCAAATTCACCTTTTTGCGGTTCGCTGATCAGTACCTGCGTCAGATACTCAGTGTCACCATTGACAAACTCAGGGATGAGCGTTGGCCAAAGGCTACGCAAGCTCAACATCGAACTATGGCCACTGATATCCACACGGGTCAGATCGTCGTCTGGCACGACATCAATCGACACCGGCTCATTCAATGCCTGAGCCTCAATTGCCTGCGCGCTAACGCCTTTATTATCAAACTGGAGTTGACCGTTGATGGCTGTGACTTGCAGCTTGGGAACAGCCTGGGTGCTCAGTTGACTGTCAACAAAGCTGACATGGCCCGTTGCCTTTGTTGCATCCGGATCAATCAGCGGCACCATCAACTGAAGCTTGATATCACTACGTCCCTTAACTTGAATCCAGTCAGCGACACTGGAAAAACGTTTTTTCAACGGACTGTTTTGCAGAAAGGCCAGTGCATCACTGGTCGACCCCGCCAGCAAACCATCCACACGAAGAATCGGATTGGGCCGCACCAGATTCGATATCGTCGTTGTCACCTCTTTAAAGGCGAACCCGGCAATCGAACCTGACTGACTCTTGATTAACAGATCATTACCCTGACCACTGATCTGACCTTTCACCTGCATCAAATCCGGCCATCCTTCGCCATAATGCAACTGGGTGTTTTCCACCTCCAAATTCATGGAAAACTTACCCTGCTCAGGCTGTTTATCAAACGGGAATGCCGCCGGATTGCCGGACAGTTCGATCTGGCCCTGCCTGATTACGCCCTCTCTAAACGCATCGCGTGACCACTTTTCAAAGTCTTCGGGCAGAATCCGCTGTGGTACATAGTCACGCCAGTGCTTGACGTTAATATCCTGCAAGGCCAGACGTAAATCGGTATCAGTAGTCTGATTCTGGTGGTTAATGCGCCCATCCAGAGTGAGATTGAGATCTTTATTCCAAATCCTCAGCTCCTCAGCCAACACATGCCAGTTATCTTCCTGCTGGCGCCAGCTGACACTACCGGTTATAGAGTCGAGAAAAACAGCCTCTTTCAGCCAGTTATCGGCGTAAATCGTGGTTTGATGGCTGTTCAGGCTAAGTAGCCCCTGGCCCTCCTCCCAGTCCAGTGTAAAGCTCAGATCATTGGCACCCGGATAGTCCTGCCAAGGCAACATAGCCATCGCCTGAACCTGCGCATGAATTTTTTCCAGTCCTTGCCCTAACTGGTAGCGCACATCCAGTTTTTCCAGATCTCCGGCAGGTTTGGTTGCCACCAACCAGTCTGGTGCCGAAGTCAGCAGCAAGCCGATCGAAGTCAGATCACTCAGTCTCAGGTAATCTGCACTTGCAGAGACATGGCCATCGGCCGTTTTATCGACTTCAAACCGAGTATATGGCCAGGGCTCGCCGGCCATTTGCAATAGCAGCGAGTCGCCCGTGAGCCGCCAGTTCTGCTGTTGATTGCTAAAACTAAACTGTCCTTGCAAACGATCCACTGTGAGCTGGTCAAACTCCTCTTCGGATTTATCTGAGTTTAGCAGCGCATCACTGACGATCAGTTCCATATCAGCATTAAACTCACCCTGCTGAGTTTGCGAGGCAGTGATGCTGGCAGTGACTATGCCTGACTCAATCTGCATACCATCCAGATTGATATCGCTGAGTAGCGGTGACAGAGACATGTCCTCGGTGTCGAAGGAACCTTGCCAGGCTTTAATCGCAAAACTGTCATCCACGTCCAGCTTGGCCGTCAGCCGCAGACTACTGCCGATTTGCTCCGGCAGCGCAATGTCCGCCGTCGCCCGCCACTGCTGTTTTGCAAACGCCAGATCAAGCTGCTGGAGACGATAGTTACCGGATAAAGCGGGATTAGGAATATCGGTGTATGTCAGTTGGATCTGACTTAACTCGAGCTGTTTCAGCCAGCTAAACCAACGTAGCACTTCGGGCAGTGTCGTTGTTCGCTGCGTAGGTCTTCCTGCTTGCAGCCCGGTAAGCTGAAACTGTCCATTCTGGTCGCGATTAACGGCGAGCTTTGCCTGACGGATACTGGCATCCGCCAGCACCGGTTCGCCCTGACTCAAGGTCTGCAGTAAATCCAGCGTGAGATAAACTTGGGCCGCAGTCAGGATCGATGCATCGCCGTCTTTTTGCATGACGGTGACCTGACGCACTTCCAATTTGGGGATCAGATCAAGCCAGTACAGTCCTGCTTCACCGATAGTGACCGGATAGCCGGTTTTCTGTGATGCCCAACTGGCCAGTTCATCCTTGCGTTTGGCGACCTCCTCAGACAGCCACACCGCAGCCAGCAGTCCTGATAGGCCGACAATAATCAACACCGCCAGCAGGTAAAACAGCTGACGACTGGCAATATGCAGACTGCGTAGCAACATCAATTGGCCTACATCAGCACCACGTTAAACTGCTCACGACCATATTGGAGTTCGCATTGGAACAGGATCGGCTTGCCGATTAACTGCTCCAGTTCGGCCACCTTGGTCGAATCCTCATCATTCAGACGATCAATCACATCCTGCGAGGCCAGAATCAGAAACTGCTTGGTCTCGTACTGTCTGGCTTCGCGCATAATCTCACGGAAGATCTCATTACAGACGGTCTCGACGTTCTTGGTGTAGCCCTTACCCTCGCAACAGGGACAAGGCTCACACAGAATATGACCCAAACTCTCACGTGTTCGCTTACGGGTCATTTCGACCAGACCGAGTTCAGAAACAGCGCTGATATTGTGACGAGCACGATCCTGCAGCATCGCTTTTTCCAATGCGCGCAGCACTTGTTCGCGATGACTCAGTTCTTCCATATCGATAAAGTCGATAATGATAATACCGCCGAGATTCCTTACTCGAAGCTGGCGGGCAATCGCATGCGCTGCTTCCAGATTGGTTTTGAAAATGGTTTCTTCGAGATTCTTATGGCCGACAAAGCCACCGGTGTTCACATCTACGGTGGTCATCGCTTCCGTCTGATCAAAAATCAGATAACCACCGGATTTGAGCGGCACCTTTCTTTGCAGGGCCTTCTGCACTTCATCTTCAACACCAAACAGATCAAACAGCGGTGACTCACCGGTGTAAAACTCTAACCTTGCAGCACACTCCGGCATAAAGCCTTCGGCAAAATGAACGGCTTTATTGAAGATGGCATTATCGTCGATACGAATCCGCTCGATATCGTCGTTAAATAAATCACGCAAAGCGCGCATCGCTAAAGGCAGATCTTCATGCAAGGGTTCTCCGCAGTTCACCGACTGCTTACGCTCCTGCAATTTACCCCAGAGTCGATACAGAAAGCGTAAATCTGCCTCAAGCTCAGCCTCAGACACACCTTCAGCAGCTGTGCGTAAAATATAACCGCCGATGCCGGGTTCAAGCAGATCGGTCAGGCATGTTTTCAATCGTTCGCGTTCTTCTTCCGTCTCAATTTTCAGTGAAACACCGATCCCTTCGGTCTCCGGCATGTAGACCAGATAACGTGACGACACTGAAAGCTGTGTGGTCAGACGAGCTCCTTTGGTACCCATCGGGTCTTTGATGACCTGAACTAGAATCTCCTGCCCTTCACGCAGCAGACTGCTGATGGTAGGCTCCACATTCGGCGCTTCTTTCAAATCACCGGTCTGACCTTTCGGCATCGAAATATCGGACACATGCAGAAATGCCGCGCGTGACAAGCCAATTTCAACAAACGCCGCCTGCATGCCGGGCAAGACACGGCACACCTTGCCTTTGTAGATATTACCTACCAGACCGCGATACTCACTACGCTCAATAAAGATTTCCTGTAACACACCGTTTTCGACTACGGCGGCGCGGGTTTCACTGGGAGTGACGTTTATCAGAATTTCACTGCTCACGCTGGCTTTCCATTTGCTTTAAAAGTTGTCCTGTTTCCCATACCGGCAAGCCCATAATACCCGAGTAGCTGCCTCTGATTTCTTCTATAAATAATGCAGCAAGCCCCTGTACAGCATAGCTTCCTGCTTTATCCTGCCCTTCACCGGTGGCAAGGTACCAGTCGATATCCGCTTCGGAAATACTGGCAAAACGGACTTCGCTCACTGATAAAGCTTGTTTAATGTCGCCGTTAAACGCCAAAGCCACTGCCGTCATGACCTGATGGGTCTTCGTTGATAGCTGTTTTAACATACGCCGTGCGTCGCCGTCATTGACCGGTTTACCAAAAATTTGCCCATCGACAATGACAGCCGTGTCCGCGGCCAAAACAGGTCTTGTTTCCAGTCCATTAAGACTACTCAAGCCGGCTTGTGCTTTTTCTCTGGCGATACGCTGCACATAGTTTTCCGGGGTTTCATCGGGCTGAACGGACTCATCAGTCTCAGCACTGATAACAGCAAAATCGACTGCCATCTGTTGCAGAAGTTCTCGCCGTCTCGGCGAACGCGAGGCCAGATAAATGGGTTCAAAATTCATGAACGATGGTAGGGGTGGTTCTGCAAAATAGTCCAGCCGCGGTAGATCTGCTCCGCGAGCACAATACGCACCAGAGGATGAGGCAAGGTCATCGCTGACAAGGACCACTTTTGATCCGCCCGTTGCAGACAACTGCCATCGAGGCCATCGGGCCCGCCAACCAGCAAAGACACATCACGGCCATCACTGAGCCAGCCCTGCATATTGTCTGATAAGACTTCAGTGCTCCAGCTTTTGCCAGTCACTTCAAGCGCGATGACAAGATGATTATCCGGAATCAGATTGAGGATGCGTGTCGCTTCGTCTTTTTTCCACTGCTCGGGCTGGGCATTTTTGCCGCGCTTAGCCGGTGCCACTTCGATCAGTTGCAGCTGACATTCCCGAGGCAGACGCTTACTGTATTCTTCAAAACCCTGCGTCACCCATGTCGGCATCTTGGTGCCGACTGCGACCAGGTTTATTTTCATTCCTGATCAGCCGAGCGTTTTTCGCTTTGCTCAGGGACACTCCACAGTTTTTCGAGATTATAGGTAAGGCGTGTTTGCGGGGTCATGATATGGGCAATCACATCACCTAAATCGACCAGCGCCCATTCACCGACATTTTCACCTTCCACACCCAGCGGCTGTACACCGGCCGCCTTGGCTTGCATCACTACCTCATTCGCCAGCGCTTTAACCTGGCGGCTGGATTTACCGGTAGCGATAATCATGATATCGGTCACATCAGTCATTTCGGTGACATCCAGTACTTGGATATCTTCTGCCTTGATGTCCTCAAGAGCATTGATGACCAAAGATTTTAGTTGTTCAGCCTGCATAGGGCTCTCCGTAAAAACAAGAATTAATAATAGTGTAACGCATGGTTCGTCAATGTGATTGCTATTGTCTCAATCACCCGCTTCGTCATGCTCAGATGGCAACCATGCCGAGGTTTTTCCGCTAACAAAATAAGCCGTCAGACCAATCCACTCCCGCCAGGCCACTTCCAGCACGTGTAAATGCGCAAATAAATCAAAATCCCAATAACGTAACTCAGGCTTTGCTGCACGGTAATCGACCGGATATGGAATCACATCGACCCCCTGCTTTCTGGCGATACCGACTGAGCGCGGCATATGAAACGCTGAGGTCACAAGCAGATAGCTTCCATCAAGTTCAGGTAATAGTGGTTTCAGCAGCACAAAATTTTCATGGGTGTTACGTGCTGTTGCTTCCATCACAATCTGTTCTGGTACCACGCCTGCCTGCTCTATAAGGCCGAGTGAGACCTGCCCTTCTCGATCCAGTTCGGGCATCCAGACCAAATTACTGCCTCCGCTGTAGATAAGCGGCACATCCGGGTAACGTCGACTCAGATCGGCGGCCGCCAAAATTCTTTCCGCGCCATCACCGACTTGTGGCTGTTCCCGCCCCGCTGACAGCCTGAGACTTTCTGCCCCGCCCAGCACGATAATGCCATCGACATTCTCCGGCAGAGTTTGAGGTGGCTGGAAACGATTCTCCAGTGGCGCTATCAGCCAGTCACTGACCGGGTAAGCCATCATCATAAATGCCAGCAGACTGACAACGGTCAACAAATGCCGGGCCGCTCTGCTGTAGTTGAGCCACAACATCAGGCAGACCAGCAGCAGAGACCAGACAAAAAGACTGCTCGGGCTTAACAGCGTCCAGGCCAGTTTGGACAGGACAAAAAACAGGTTATCCATCAACGCTCATCAGCTTGCGGTGGATATAAACCTAATTGCTCAATCAGCCTAATCACGGCATCCGGTAACAGGTAACGTACATCACGCTGCTGTTGCAAAGCCTCACGGATCTGCGTGGCGGATATACCTATCTGCGTGACTGGCACGGACCAGACTTTACCCGCAGACAGCTTTTCATCACCCGCTTTTGCCTGATGCTGCTGGTACCACTCGTCCAGTTCTGCTGACAATGACAACGGCTCTTCTGCCCGCTGCATCACCACGATATGGGCCAGTTCAATGATCTGCTGCCAGCGCGACCAACTGGTAAGGCTGGCAAAGGCATCGGTCCCCATCAAGACAAATAACGGATTATCGACAAAATCTTCGCGCAGACTGAGCAAGGTGTCCACGGTATAGGATGGCCCTTCGCGCGCGAGTTCACGATCGTCCACCATCAGTTTGGGATGATTTTTTATCGCCAGTTCCAGCATCAGTCTGCGCACAGCAGCATTAGCTACGGGCTCAACCCGGTGTGGTGGGATGGCACAGGGAATCAGCCTGAGCTGTGCCAGCCCCAGCGCTTCAACCACATCGAGAGCAGTGCGAAGATGGCCAAAATGAACCGGGTCAAACGTCCCGCCAAAAATACCTATAGCGGGTTTAGTTTCTGATTTGGCCACTACCAAGCACGATCCATTTTTGCGATGTCAGACCTTCCAACCCAACCGGGCCACGGGCATGAATTTTGTCTGTCGAGATACCGATTTCAGCGCCCAGGCCATATTCAAAGCCATCGGCGAACCGCGTGGAAGCATTCACCATGACCGAGCTTGAATCCACTTCAGCGAGGAAACGTCGGGCACGGTGGTAGTTTTCCGTGACAATTGATTCAGTATGGCCGGAACTGTGTTTGTGGATGTGCGCCATCGCGTCATCTAAACCATCGACAATTTTGATCGACAGAATCGGGGCCAGGTATTCGGTATCCCAGTCGTCTTCAGTAGCCGCATTGATATCTTTTAAAATAGCGCGGGTACGGGCGCAACCACGTAGCTCCACGCCTTCATCACCGTAACGTACGGCCAGGCGTGGCAGAATGGTCTCCGCCAGCTGTTTATCCACCAGCAGCGTTTCCATCGCATTACATACGCCATAGCGGTGACATTTGGCATTGAAGGCAATCTCTTCTGCCATATCCAGATCGGCTTCGCCATCAATGTAGACGTGGCAGATACCATCCAGATGCTTGATGACTGGCACACGCGCTTCATTGCTGATACGTTCGATCAGACTTTTACCTCCGCGAGGCACAATCACATCGACATACTCAGGCATGGTAATCAACTGACCGACAGCTGCGCGATCGGTGGTCTGCACCACCTGCACGGCCGTATCAGGCAAACCAGCCTGTTCCAGCCCACGGCGGATACACGCCGCAATCGCTTGGTTGGAATGAATTGCTTCACTGCCTCCACGCAAAATGGTGGCATTACCTGATTTCAGGCACAAAGCCGCGGCGTCAGCTGTAACGTTAGGACGTGACTCGTAAATAATACCCACCACACCCAGCGGAACACGCATACGGCCGAGTTGAATACCGGAAGGACGATAGGTCATATCTGAGACTTCACCGACAGGATCTGGCAACGCAGCAATCTGCTCCAGACCTTCTGCCATCGCTTCAATACGGGCATCAGTCAGGGTCAGGCGATCCAGCAAAGCCGCATCAAGACCTTTGCTCATACCCGCTTGCAGATCACGCTCATTTTCCAGTTTCAGGGTTTCTGCCGAAGCCCGGATTTCAGCCGCCATCGCCAGCAAGGCCTGATTTTTAGTTTCAGTACCGGCTTTTGCCAACGCCCGGCTGGCTTGACGTGCATGCTGACCCAGGGTCTGCATATACTCAATAACGTCCAACAATTAACTCCTTACGCTTTTTTGCTGCTTAGGCCCGTGAAATGCCTGCCGCCTGCAGACAAAGCCGTTGCAGTAGCTGCCACGGACAGCTTTTAGTCATGCCTTTGGCAGCCTGATCGATCTCGGCCATTTGCGACAAAAACTGTTGCCAGCGCTGACTGTCATAACGCTGCAGCGAGTCGCGAATCATCACTTTATGTTTATCCCAGACCGGCGGTTTCTGTGCTGCGATCACCCGCTCTACGGACTGGCCCTGCTGCAGTTGTATCGACATATCAACCACACGCCGGAGTGACCAGCCTACGGCAGACAAAATCGCCAGTATTTCAATACCTTCGGCTCGTAGGCGCTCTATTATACGCGGGATTTTTACAGCCTGTCCTGACAGTACGGTGTCCATCAAACCAAAGGCATCAAAGCGCGCATTATCGGCTATCGCTTCCAACACCATCGCTTCGCTCAATTCCCCATTGAGACTAAGTAAACTCAGCTTGTCGATATCCTGCGCCGCAGCAAACAGATTGCCTTCAACACGCTCGGCAATCAGTGTTGCCAAAGTTAAATCGGCCTGCAGCCCACGCTCACGCATACGCTGCAAAATCCAGCGCGGTAACTGCGTGTTATCGACAGGCCAGATCTGAATCGTGGCACCCAGTTGATCCAGTTCGGTGAACCACTTGGCTTTTTGTGAACGGTTGTCGATTTTGCCGCTGATAATAAGAACCGTGGTGTCCTGCGGCGGATTGTCCGTAAACTGACGCAGGGCTTCACCGCCGTCTTTACCCGGACTGCCTGTTGGCATACGGATTTCAATCAGGCGCTGGCTGGCAAATAACGACAGGCTCTGTTCCTGCCATTTAATTTGAGACCAGTCGAAGCGGCCTTCGACATGCCAAACCTCACGGTCATTGGCACCAGCCTGACGAACTCGCTGGCGAATTTTGTCCGCCGCTTCTTCAATCAATAACTGCTCATCACCATGAACAAGATAAACTGGATGCAGGGACTGCTGTAATGCGCTCTCTAGCTGTTCGGCTTTGAGTCGCATGACTTATTTCATGGCCGACAAGCGTCGGAGTATGCTCTGTACCATTTGTTTATTGAGATCATCACGCAGCACACGTTCCTGCTCATCCATCGCTAGGATCTGACCACGGTCGAATTGGTAATCTCGACGCGCTTCCACACGCTGCTTGTTACCGATCAACTCGCCGTTTTCGTCGCTGACCTGATAGACCACCCAGGTTTCGATTTCATACTCACGCACTTTGGCATCAGAACCGACGGAAAGCACATGACGCTTGAAGCGATTTTCCAGCACAGTGAACAAAGACGCGCCTTCTTCGTAATCTTCGACAACACGAATGCCGTTGCGTACCAAGGCACGTTTGAGCTCAATACCAAACTCATCCTGCTGTGTGTTGACGCCTTGGATATACAGCGTTTTCAGCGCCTCCGGCACACTGGCTGAGCCGCGTAGCTGAAAGCCACAAGCAGCCAGCGACAGCATCAAAAATCCGAGAAAGCCACTCAGCACAACACGATTCATGTTTGATTCCCTATGTTCAGCCAGCTACAACAATATTCAACAATCGACCAGGCACCAGAATGACTTTACGGACTTCCTTGCCTTCGGTAAAGCGCTGCACATTCTCCTCAGCAAAGGCGACAGCTTCCACGGCAGCCTGATCGGCATCTGCGGCCACCGCAATCTTCGAACGAAGCTTACCATTGACCTGGACCATCAATTCGATCTTGTCCTGCTTCATCGCCGCTTCATCGACCGCTGGCCAGCGTGCATCGACTACCGCTTCATCATGACCTAATGCTTGCCATAAGGTGTGGCTAATGTGCGGTGTAATCGGTGCCAGCATCAATACGATCAGCTCCAAACTTTCCTGAACAACGGCACGTGCTTGCTCGCTGTCATCATTGAGCTTAGCAATGGCATTCATCAATTCCATCACCGCGGCAATCGCCGTGTTGAAGGTATGACGACGGCCAATATCATCACCGACTTTGGTCAAGGTCTGATATGACTGACGACGCAGATCCTGTAATGCATCACTCAAAGCATCAGTGTTCAGTTTCGCTGCCGGTCCTTGAGCGGTGTGTTCGCTCACCGCGCGCCACAGGCGTTTGAGGAAACGGTTAGCCCCCTCAACGGCTTTGTCTGACCACTCCAGCGACATTTCAGGTGGTGCGGCAAACATCATGAACAGACGGGCAGTATCGGCACCGTACTCATCAATCAATGCCTGCGGATCAACGGTATTGCCCTTGGACTTGGACATTTTGGCACCGTCCTTCAGTACCATGCCCTGGGTCAACAGATTTTTGAATGGCTCATCACCGGAGACCAGCCCTTCATCACGCATCAGTTTGTGGAAGAAACGGGCATAGAGCAGATGCAATACGGCATGCTCAATACCACCGATGTACTGATCAACCGGCAGCCAGTGATCAGCGCGTTCATCCAGCATCGCGGTATCGTTATCCGGACAGGTAAAGCGTGCGTAATACCACGATGACTCAAAGAAGGTATCAAAGGTATCGGTTTCACGCTCAGCGTCTGCACCACACTGAGGGCACTTACACTGATAGAACTCCGGCATCGATTTAATCGGTGAACCGGAACCATCCACAGTCACGTCTTCCGGCAATGTCACTGGCAGATCAGCTTCTGGCACAGGCACCGAGCCACAGCTCGGGCAGTTAATAATCGGAATCGGCGTACCCCAGTAACGCTGACGGGACACACCCCAGTCACGCAAACGGTAATTGGTTTGACGTTCACCTTTACCCTGCTCACTGAGGAAGGTGGCGATATCATCAAAGGCATCTTGACTGCTGAGGCCATCAAACTGCTGCGAGTTGAGCAGGCGGCCTTTTTCAGTAAACGCTCCCTGAGTCAGATCAATCTCTGCATTATCTGTCGGCTCGATAACTTGTTTGATCGGCAGACCGTATTTCTGCGCAAACTCAAAATCACGCTGGTCATGGCCCGGTACCGACATCACGGCCCCAGTGCCGTAGCCCATTAATACGAAGTTGGCCGCCCAAACCGGCACTTCTTCACCAGTGACGGGATGAATCGCAGTCAGGCCGGTAGCGACACCTTTCTTCTCGGCTGTTTCCAGGGCGGCTTCTGAGGTTTCCATTTTGCGGCATTCATTGATGAACGCCTGTAACTCTGGATTATTCTCAGCGGCTTTCAATGCCAGCGGATGTTCGGCGGCTACGGCGACATAGCTCACCCCCATCAAGGTGTCAGGACGTGTGGTGTAGACGGCAAGGCTGTCGTCGCTATTGGTAATAGCAAACTGAATCTGTACACCTTCAGAGCGGCCAATCCAGTTCGCCTGCATGGTACGAACCTGTTCCGGCCAGCCATTAAGCTGATCCAAATCGGCCAGCAGCTGATCGGCATAATCGGTGATCTTCATAAACCACTGCGGGATTTCACGACGCTCGACCTTGGTATCACAACGCCAGCAGCAGCCATCAATGACCTGCTCATTGGCAAGTACGGTTTGATCGTTCGGGCACCAGTTCACCGCCGCCGTTTTTTTGTAGACCAGACCTTTTTTGTAGAGACGGGTAAACAACCACTGTTCCCAGCGGTAGTAATCGGGCTTGCAGGTTGCCAGTTCACGTTGCCAGTCATAACCTAAGCCAAGACGTTGCAACTGACCGCGCATATAGTCAATGTTTTGATAGGTCCATGACGCAGGTGCGACTTTGTTTTTAATCGCTGCGTTTTCAGCTGGCAGACCGAACGCATCCCAACCCATTGGTTGCAACACGTTTTTACCCTGCATACGCTGATAACGCGAAATCACGTCACCAATTGTGTAGTTGCGTACATGGCCCATATGCAACTGACCACTCGGATAAGGGAACATCGACAGACAGTAATACTTTTCCTTGTCCGGATCTTCGCTCACCTGGAAACTGTTGTTGTCCAGCCAGAACTGCTGGGCAGCCGATTCCACTTCATCAGGGCGGTATTCTTGTTGCATGGATTCTCTTTAAAAATCGGTAAGGTATAAAAGCGCTAAGGATACCTCAGCGCAGCCTTGGCTCAAAATACTCTAAGCCAATTTCGACTCAATAAAAAAAGCAGCCCGCAGGCTGCTTGGTATTTGTCCGACGATGTCGGCGAGCAGAGTTAACCGCCTGCCGCCATCAGCGTTTCGTATTTCGCGTAGAGCTGATCGTGGGTTTCTTCATTGTCCGGATCTTTAGGAATGCAGTCGACAGGACAGACTTCGACACATTGCGGTGTATCAAAGTGGCCGACGCACTCGGTACACAGGCCCGGATCAATTTCATAAATTTCAGCACCTTGCGAGATCGCGCCATTCGGGCACTCGGGCTCGCAGACATCACAATTGATGCACTCATCGGTGATAAACAGGGACATGGTTTACTCCAGAAACTATTACTGCAATTTTATCGCTGATTGTGGTTAGCAGGCAATTTGGCTTTCAGTGCCGCCTGCACACACGGCGCAACAAACTCTGAAACATCACCGCCCAATACGGCGATTTCTTTAACTAGCGACGAAGAGACGAAGCTCAAGTTTTCTGCCGGCGTCAGAAACAGCGTTTCCACTTTAGACTGCATGCGCCGGTTCATGGTTGCCAGTTGTAGTTCGTACTCAAAGTCAGACACGGCGCGCAGGCCACGGATAATGACATTGGCGCCCATGTTGAGGGCTTCGTTCACCAGCAGACCTTCGAAACCACGTACTTCCACATTGTCCAGGTTTTGCAGTGTTTCCTTGGCCAGCGCGACTCGCTCTTCGAGCGTGAACACGGGCTGTTTGCCCGGATTAATCGCGATGGCCACAATCACCTTGTCAAACAATGTCGCTGCGCGGTTGACCAGATCGATATGGCCATAGGTAATGGGATCAAAAGTGCCGGGATAAATTGCCGTTGTCATCAATCAGCGCTTCCGCTTCGAAATTCAAACAAAGCGTAGTTTACATCACCTGCCTGTTTTTCTCTCAGGCAATGCCAACTCGGCGGAAGCACTGGCTGTTCCTGCCGGCGCGGGTATTCAAGATAAATCCACGCACCGTCATTCAGTAGCGCTTTATCGGTTAGCAGGAAGGCAATCTTTGTCCATAAATCGAGCTGATACGGCGGATCCAGAAACACCACACCAAACGGTGTTTTAGTCGTGTTCAGAAAGTCTTCCACACGACCAAAAAACAACTCGATCTGCTCTGCTTTGAGTTGTGCTTTGCTGTCCGAGAGCACGTTGTACGCAACACGATCGGCTTCGATCATGCTGACACTCGCCGCCCCTCGGGATGCGGCTTCAAAGCCAAGCGCACCGCTGCCTGCACAGCAATCTAGGCAGCGGCTGCCGCCTAATACCGGCTGTAACCAGTTAAACAAGGTTTCGCGTACGCGGTCGCCGGTGGGCCTCAAGCCTTCCACTTCCGGAAAACTCAGTTTTCGGCCGCGCCAGCTTCCACCGATAATGCGTAATGAACCTGTTTTACTCTGCTTGTGTTGTCTCGCCACCCACCAGTACCGTCAGCATTTTGTCTGCATTCACACGACGTTTGAATGCATCCTTGATTTGCGCCACGGTGACGGCATTAATCTTGTCATTAAAGCTGTCGAGATAATCCAGTGGCAAACCGTAGAATCCTATCATAGCGAGGTAATCAGCAATCTTGCTGTTACTGTCCACCCGCAGAGCAAAACCACCGGTAATGTTCTGTTTTGCTGAGTTTAACTCGGCCTCTGTTGGACCTTTATCGATAAAGGCCGTTAGCGTATCGCGCATCACCTGCAACGCTTCCTGCGCTTTTTCATTGCGGGTCTGCAAGGCAAATTGGTAAGGCCCTAACTGTTGCATAGGGCGGAAATAACTGTAGACGCCGTAGGTCAAACCGCGCTTCTCACGCAGCTCATCGCTCAGTTGCGAGACCAGACCGCTGCCACCCAGAATATGATTGCCGACATAGAGCGGGAAGTAATCCGCATCGTCACGAGATATGCCGGGCTGCCCCATCAAAATGGTGGTCTGGGTTGAAGGATAAGACTGCTGAACCAACTGCGCTTCAGCAAGCTCAGACACCTTGGGTAAAGCCTCGGCCGGAGCCCCTGTTTTGAGTCCTGCTGTGACCTGCGTTGCAATCTTTTCTGCCTGTTTACGGTCAACGGCACCGACAATAACGACGAGTGCATTGCTGCTGACGTAATACTGCTGGTAAAAGGCTTGTAAATCGGCTGGTGTCAGTTTCTCCACACTTTCTGGATTGCCAGACGGCATCACACCGTAAGGATGCTTGGCATAGAGATTTTCATAAAACGCCCGTGTTGCAATTGCCTGTGGGGACTGTTTTTCGGCCTGTAAACCAATCAAAAATCGCTGTTGCGTTCGCTGAAAAGCATCAGCTGGAAACGTCGGTTTTGACAGTACGGTATTAAACATCTCTGTCGCCGTGTTAAACGCGTTTTTTTCTGTCAGCGTACGTAAGCTGAACACCGCCATATCGCGCTCAGAGCTGGCACTATACTTGGCGCCGACGCTGGCAAATGCTGTGGCGATAGCATCAGCATCGAGACTCCCCGCACCTTCATCCAACATCGCCGCTGTCATATTTGAAACACCGTGTTTTTCATCATCCCTGGCAGCACCGGCGTTAAACACAACACTGATGTCCACCATGGGTAACTCAGGTGCATGGACATAAAAAACTCGGGTGTTATTGTCAGTTGTCCATTGCTGAATATCAGGGCTTGCCCAACTTGTGGCACTCAAAGTCAGTGCGACAATACAAACGAAGGCTCTAACGAACATGTGCATCTCCAGAATTTCTAGTAGGACGACGACCATCCAGTGGTAGCGGTACCAGTTCCGCAATTGTCAGACTGTCATCAACAAAATATTTTTGGGCCACAGCCTGAACCTGTTCGGCAGTGACCGCATTGACTCTATCGGCATAACGCTCGCCTTCCACCCAATCGACACCGATAGTTTCCAACATGCCGATCTGCATCGCCTGATAGAACACGCTGTCTTTTTCATAGACAGTTTCGGCGACAACCTGCGCTTTGACCCGAGCCAGTTCCTCCGGAGTGATTAATGTCTGTTTGAGTTGGTCTATTTGATCACGCACAGCGAGTTCTAGATCCTGCACGGTTTTACCGTTGGCAGGCGTGCCCGCCACCATGAATAAATCCTGTAAACGCGAGAATAAACTGTTACCGGCCCCGACACTGGTCGCGACCTGTTGTTCACGAACCAGTTCACGGGCAAAGCGGGCACTATTTCCCCCACTAAGAATGCCTGCCAACACCTCCAAAGCATAGGGCTCCCAGGCCATTTCCGCCTCGACCGTAGTCACCGCTGGCACTTTCCAGCCCATCATCAGGTATGGCAGTTCCGCGGGGGCTTTGACTTCGATGCGGCGTAGCCCGCGTTGCTCTACTTCCGTCTGCGGTTTGAGGCTGGCGACCTGTTCGGGTTTCAGTGGCCCAAAATACTGTTTTGCCAAGTCCAACACGGCTTTGGCATCGACATCGCCCACCACAACCACGGTGGCATTATTTGGCGCATACCATTTTTGATACCAGGCGCGCAGATCATCCGCGTCGTAATTCTGAATATCGCTCATCCAGCCGATAACCGGATGGTGGTAAGGGCTACTCATAAATGCTGCCGCATTAAAGCTTTCTCTGAGTAACGCCTGCGGATTGTCTTCTGTACGCATGCGTCGTTCCTCGGCGACCACATCGCGCTCTTTGAGGAGTTCTGCAGGGTCGATAATCAAGTTACGCATGCGATCGGCTTCATGCTTGAAGCTGACCTCAAGCCGGTCTTTGTGCAGTTTCTGGAAGTAGGCTGTGTAGTCCTGACCAGTAAACGCATTCTGCTCACCACCATTGTCTGCAATGATCTGCGAGAACTCATTCGGTTTCAGGTTCTTGGTGCCCTTGAACATCATGTGTTCGAGCACATGCGAGATACCGGTAATCCCGTTATGTTCATAACTGGAGCCGACCTTGTACCACACCTGCGAGACCACTACCGGAGCGCGGTGATCTTCCTTCACAATCAGCTTCAATCCGTTATCCAGATCAAACTCACTGACCTGGGCCCATGACAGGCTAGGTAGCATCAGTGCCAGCCAAGCCAAATTTTTTAGTTTTCGCATCTGCATCTCTTCAAGTATCGCGTGATAAGATTGACCGTCGAAGTTTAACGACAAGCAGAAAATATGTTTAGTTTCCTGAGAAAAAAATCCAAACAAACCGAGCCGGAAAGCGCTCCCGAGTCAGTTGTCGAACCTGTTGCAGTGGTAGACACTGACACGCCAGCGCCTGCACCAGCAAGCGCAGAGCCACAAGACAAGCCGGGGCTATTCGGCCGCCTGAAACAAGGCCTGAGCCGTACCAGCAACAAGCTGACCGAAGGTTTCGCCAGCCTGGTTCTGGGTCGCAAGAGCATAGATGATGATCTGCTGGAAGAACTGGAAACCCAGCTTATCACCGCTGATCTCGGGGTCGATGCGACTAACCGTATCATCACCGATCTCACACAACGTGTCGCGCGCAAACAACTGAAAGATGTGGAAGCCCTGTTCAACGCCATGCGCGATGACATGGTCAATATCCTTGAGCCGAGCGCCAAACCGTTGGTTGTGCCTGAGCAGCCTGGTCCTTATGTGATTCTGATGGTCGGTATTAATGGGGTCGGCAAAACCACCACGATTGGTAAGCTGGCGAAACAATTCCAGCAACAAGGCAAAAAAGTCATGCTAGCAGCCGGTGATACCTTCCGTGCTGCGGCCGTGGAACAGCTTCAAGTCTGGGGTGAACGCAATAATATTCCGGTTATTGCTCAACCCAGTGGCGCTGATTCAGCCTCGGTTATTTTCGATGCGCTGCAGGCTGCTAAAGCTCGGAATGTAGATATTCTTATTGCCGACACCGCCGGACGTCTTCATACCCAATCAAACCTGATGGAAGAACTGAAAAAAGTGAAACGTGTGATGGCCAAAGTCGATGAAACAGCACCGCATGAAGTGATGTTAGTAGTTGACGCTGGTACGGGACAGAATGCGCTGCAACAGGCGCAGCAGTTCCAGCAGGCTGTGGGGGTTAGCGGTATTACGCTGACCAAACTGGATGGTACCGCCAAGGGCGGCATTATCTTCGCGATTGCCAATAAAACCGGACTGCCTATCCGCTACATCGGTGTCGGTGAAAAAATTGACGATCTGCGTCCGTTCAGAGCCGAAGAATTTGTTGATGCATTATTGGGACGAGAAGACGACTGATGATCCGATTCAGCGAGGTATACAAGCGCTATCCCAATCAGCACGAAGCCCTTTCCGGGCTGAGCTTTGAACTCGATAAAGGTGAAATGGCCTTCCTGACTGGCCACTCCGGTGCAGGGAAAAGTACCTTGTTAAAACTGATTGCCTTGATAGAGCGCAGCTCACATGGTCAGGTCTGGGTCAATAATCAGAATTTGACTCGGCTACCGAAGTGGAAGGTGCCTTATTACCGTCGCAAAATCGGTCTGGTATTTCAGGATCACAATCTGCTACACGACCGTACTGTATTTGATAATGTCGCCCTGCCTTTGATTATCGCCGGCGAAAATCACCGTGAAATCGGGCGCCGTGTTCGGGCAGCATTGGATAAAGTTGGCTTGCTCAACAAAGAGCGCAGCCTGCCAATTGCTTTATCCGGTGGTGAACAGCAACGCGTTGGTATCGCCCGTGCCGTTGTTAATCGTCCGCCGGTCCTGCTTGCTGACGAACCCACGGGTAACCTCGACCCCGATCTGTCACGTGAGATCATGCATCTGTTCGAGCAATTCAATCAGGTCGGTGTGACAGTGTTTGTTGCCAGCCATGATCTGGAACTCATTAACCGCATGGGACACCGACATATTACCCTACACCAGGGGCGACTGGCCTGATGTTGAAACTCAATCTGCACAGTTACTTTACCCGCCATATTCAGGTCATGCTCTACAGCCTGGGCCAGTTGTGGCGAACCCCTGCGGCCACGGCGATGACCGTTCTGGTTATTGGTATCGCCCTGGCCTTGCCGGCGGGTCTGTATGTATTGCTGAAAAACGTCGAACAGGTCAGCAGTCAGTGGGATGATGCCAGCCAGATTTCCTTATTCCTGCAACACAAAACCCCGGATGTCCGCGGCAAACAACTGGCTGAGCAATTACTGACTTGGCCGGATATCAATGCCGTTTATTACCAGTCGGCCAAAGATTCGCTGGCTGAGTTCCGTCAATTGTCAGGTCTTGATGCCCTGCTGGATACCCTGCCCAGCAACCCGCTGCCACCGGTCATTGTTATTCAGCCTAAACTCGCGCCAAGTGAGAACGAAGCCCTGCAAAGTCTGGTAGAACGCCTGCAAAATATGCAAGAAGTCGAACTGGCCAAACTGGATATGGAATGGCTGCAACGTCTTCGTACAATCAACGAAACCGGCGAACGCGGCATCAGTATTCTTGCGATCCTGTTGTCCCTGAGTGTGTTGCTGGTCATCGGTAATACCATTCGTCTGGCGATTTTGAACCGTCAGACTGAAATCCGTGTCATCAAACTGGTGGGTGGCACCAACGCCTTTGTGCGTCGCCCGTTCCTTTATACCGGTTTCTGGTATGGCCTGCTGGGCGGAGCGATCGCCTGGCTGACCCTACTGTTGACGCTGCTCTTTATTAACGGCCCGGTCAACCGTCTGGCGGCGCTCTATGACAGCCACTTCACGCTTAACTGGTTGAGTGGGCAGATGTTTATCGCCCTGCCTTTGTTCGGTTTATTGCTTGGCGTACTGGGCGCATGGCTGGCCGTCGGCAGACACCTGAATGATATTGAACCGACCTGAGTGCTTGCAGCAGGAACTTTTACCTGACTTTCCAATCATATAGTTGCAATTTGAGAATTAGTGCTATTATTAGCCGATGACTCTGAGGAGACTGCGCAGATGACAAGTAATATGGCCCGATACGAAATGGCCTTGGCACCGATCGGTAATCTCGATGCCTACACCAGTTTGGTTCACACCATTCCCGTCCTCACGGCAGAAGAAGAGTACGATTTGGCAACTCGCCTGCAACGGGATGGTGATTTGGAAGCTGCACAGCGGCTGGTTTTGTCACACCTTCGTTTTGTGGTGAGAATCGCCAAAGGCTACAGCGGCTACGGCCTGCCTGTCGCGGATCTAATTCAGGAAGGTAATATCGGCCTGATGAAAGCAGTCAAACGCTTCGACCCTGAAAAAGGCGTACGTCTGGTCTCCTTCGCTGTTCACTGGATCCGTGCTGAAATTCACGAGTACGTGATCCGTAACTGGCGCATCGTCAAAATCGCCACCACCAAAGCACAACGCAAATTATTCTTTAACCTGCGTAGTGCCAAACAACGCCTGGGCTGGTTGAATCAGGAAGAAGTGGAAGCGGTAGCGGAAGATTTGGGTGTTACCCCTGCCAATGTGATGGAAATGGAACGCCGCCTGGCGCAACCTGATACCTCGTTTGATTTGCCTAACGATAGCGATGATGATGAAGCGCACTTCTCACCGGTTGCCTATTTGGCTGCCCCCGATAATGCCGATCCATCACAGCAACTCGAACAGGATGACTACAACGATTATCAACAGCATAAACTGAGCAATGCCTTAGCGACGCTGGATGATCGCAGTCGCGATATTATCGCTCAACGTTGGCTGGCAGATGGTGAAAAAGCCACCTTGCACACGCTGGCTGACCAATATCAGGTTTCTGCCGAGCGCATTCGCCAGATAGAAAACAATGCGATGAAAAAACTTAAAAAATTAATGGCCTGATATAAACATCAGTCAAAAAAAAGCCCGCTCAATGCGGGCTTTTTTGTTGCTGTCAGAAACGGCTTAACGTTCCAACAAGGGTGTTTTATCGGATTTACCATCCCATTCTTCTGCATCAGGCAGGGCGTCTTTCTTCTCAGAAATCACCGGCCACACGCGCGATAATTCTTCATTGATTTGCAGGAATTCCATTTGCTCATCAGGCAAATCATCTTCCGAGAAAATTGCTTCCGCAGGACACTCTGGTTCACACAGGGTGCAATCAATGCACTCATCCGGATCAATAACCAAAAAGTTTGGACCTTCGTGAAAACAATCTACTGGGCAGACATCAACGCAGTCAGTATATTTACACTTTATACAGTTTTCAGTGACAACAAAGGTCATGTTGAATTCTCCAAAATCTCGAGTTAATACAGGTTCTGACCTGCTTATTAGTTAAACGATAATTCTACATGATTTAGCCTGATTCTGGGCAATGTTCGTTTTTACGGTATGATTACGGAAGTTAGGAGGGCGACTTCCACTATCAGTAATACTAAGGAACTGCGCAGTATGCGAAAACTGTTTTCTCTGCTCCTGTTTGCACTGATTTTCATTATCAGCGCAGCATTCGCCGCATTTAACATGACTGATGTGACGGTCAATTACTACTTTGGTGAACTCACAATGCCACTTGCTGCCCTGCTGGTCATTGCAATGGTGCTTGGAGTCGGCCTCGGTATGATCATGCTGGTTCTAAGTACCCTCAAACTGCGTTATGAAAACCGGCGCCTGCAGCACAAACTGTCCGTCTCCGAGCAGGAAATAAACAGCCTGCGCATTCTGCCGATTAAAGACCAACACTGATCGTGATGCTGGAGTGGTTGTTCTTTCTGCTGCCTGTTGCCGCCCTGTCGGGTTGGCTGATGGCGCGCCGTCATTACAAACAGCGCTATAAACCACAGAACTCCGGCTTTAGTCCCGAATACTTCAAAGGTCTGAACTACCTGCTAAATGAGCAACCGGATAAGGCGATCGATGTGTTTATCGGCTTACTGGAAGTCAACAGTGAAACCGTCGAAACCCATCTGGCTTTGGCCAACCTGTTTCGTCGTCGCGGCGAGACAGACCGCGCAATCCGTATTCATCAAAACCTGATTGCCCGTCCAACACTGAGCAGTCAACAGCGCACTCAGGCACTGGTCGAGCTTGGGCTCGACTACATGAATGCCGGTGTTTTGGATCGCGCTGAACATCTTTTTCTGGAGTTGTTACATCAGTCCCCTGTCCCGTCCGAAGCGCCTAAACAATTAATGCGGATCTACCAGCAAGAGAAGAAATGGGCACAGGCCATTGATATGGCCAAACAGGTAACCGCAGATAAAAAGCACCCCACCCACGCTCTGATTGCACAGTTTTATTGTGAACTGGCTGAACAAATACCTGAAAAAGAACAACAGCAGGCCTTCAGCCTGTTACGCAGTGCTTATCATCACGATCCTAGCTGTGTCCGTGCCAGCTTGTTAGAAGGCAAACTTCTCATCAAAAGTGGTCAATATCGAAAAGCAATTAAAATTCTCCAGCAGATTGAGCAGCAAAATCACTTCTATTTATCCGAAGCCTTGCCTTTATTGCAGCGCTGTTATGAAAATAATGGCCAACTGAAGCAGTTTCGTGATTGGCTACAGGCTCTGTTAACCCGTCATCCACATCTCACTTCAGCGCGATTGCTGTTAACCAAGCTCATTCAAAAACAAGAGGGCAATCAAGCCGCCCAGCAGTTTTTACAGCGCCAGCTCTATCAGCATCCCTCCGTAGAAGGATTACACCAATTAATTATGCTGGGCGAGGACAACCATCAAGTGCTCATTCCTCTGATTAAGGAAGTCACCACCGCACTCATCCATAAAGGTGACCGCTATACCTGTAAAAATTGTGGCTTCTCCGGGCGCACCATGCACTGGCATTGCCCGGGTTGTTCACAATGGGCCAGCATCCGCCCTATCGAAATTCATTTATCTGCATTAGAAAAACTATTGGAGCCTTCTCGATGACTACAATTCAGATCCTGCACAATCCCCGTTGCAGCAAATCTCGCCAGACTTTGGCCTTGCTGGAAGAAAAAGGGATTGAGCCTGAAATCATCAAATACCTGGATACCCCACCAACAGCAACCGAACTCAAAGACATTTTGCAAAAACTGAACATCAGTGCCCGCGATCTGCTACGCAAGGGTGAAGACGATTACAAAGACTTAAACCTCGCCGATCCAACGCTGAGTGATGATCAACTAATCCAGGCCATGGTCAGTCACCCAAAATTGATTGAACGTCCTATTGTTATTAAGGATGGTCAGGCTAAAATCGGTCGCCCACCCGAATCGGTCCTGGATATTCTCTAAATCATGGCTGATATCCTGATTCTCTATTACAGCCGCTCCGGCCATGTCAAAAGCATGGCCGAGCAGATTGCCCGCGGCGTCGAAACAGTGACCGGTTGTCATGCGTTATTACGTACGGTTCCTCCCGTTTCCACCGTGTGTGAAGCGACTGAGGACTCTATTCCTGCTGAAGGTCACCTCTACGTCACCCATGATGATCTGAAACACTGTTCAGCCTTGGTCTTAGGCAGTCCTACCCGCTTCGGTAATATGGCCGCGCCTTTGAAATACTTTATCGACTCCACCAGTGATATCTGGCTGTCTGGCGAACTCACGGGTAAACCTGCGGCGGTATTTACCTCGACGGGCAGCATGCACGGCGGGCAGGAAACCACTTTACTCTCGATGATGCTACCGTTGATGCATCACGGCATGCTGCTAATGGGCCTGCCCTATAGTGAGGCCGGTTTAATGCTGACCGACGCTGGCGGTACGCCTTATGGCCCATCACATCTAGCCGGCAGTCAGAATGATCGCAAACTCAGCGACAATGAGGCACAGCTGTGCAGGGCATTGGGTAAACGCATCGCTACTACGAGTCTGAAATTACAATGAATTCAGTTTCCCTATTCCGCTGGCTGGCATTAACCAGCTTTTTTGGCTTAATGCTCACCTTGCTGGGTTGGATTTTGCTCGCGCCGCACGCCGAAAATTATCCTACCGCTGCCATGCTGCTGATTGGTGTCGTGCCTCTATTGTTTCCCATGCGTGGCCTGTTATACGCCAGACCCTACACCCATGCCTGGACCAGTTTCCTGATGCTGTTCTATTTCAGTCACAGCGTCGGCGAACTCTACAGCGGTGACAGTGGCATTATCTATCCTTTGCTGGCACTGATTTTCTCCACCGTCTGCTTTTGCAGTAGTATTGTCTATGTCAAAACCGAAGCAAAAACGCGAAAAGCATCACAAAAAAAGTCAGATTAATGTGTTAGAACTATCGGCATTGTTGGGGGATAAATCATGAACAGTATTTCTGCATTTCAATCAGGTATTGCCGGTGTGCAATCCGGTGTCTATGGCGCCAGCCAGAATGCGGCTCAGATTGCACGTGCTGACCAACTCTCCACCGAACAACTGACGCAGGCGCTTGTTCAACTGGATGCCAATAAGCAGCAAGTGCAGGCTTCTGCGAAAGTGATTGAAACCAGTAATGAAATGATTGGCAGCCTACTTGATATCACAGTCTAAAATTCTCTCCCAAAACCGCTTCACAGGCTCCTCATTGCCCTGCTAGACTATCGGCTCGATTCATCAGCCAGACCGTTTTCTTTGAACCAACAACGTGTTACTCCCCTCTCAGTGGATGCAATCCGCCAGGCAATGTCTGCGGATGTTAAGTCCCGACTTCAAGATATATTGATTTATCCTGAGACCAGTTCAACCAACGATGTCTTATGGCAACGTTTCAGCCAAGGTATAGGCAGTCCCGCGGTCTGCCTGGCAGAAACACAAACTGCAGGACGGGGACGGCGCGGCGATCAGTGGCAATCGCCGCCTGCCGGTAACTTGTACCTGTCATTATTTTGGCCTCATTGCGCAGAAACGCCTCGAAACGGGCTCAGTATTGCCATCGGCATCAGTCTGATAAATACACTTAAGCAATCTGGAATCAATCAGTTACAGCTGAAATGGCCTAACGACGTGTTATTTCAGCGACAAAAACTTGCCGGAATTCTTGTAGAATCAAGGTTCAATACACAGCAGTATACGGTTGTGGGCATCGGCCTTAATTTTAAGCTTCCGCCGTCCACACAAACTTTAATCCAACAACCGTCCACCAGCCTGGCACAGCTTTGTGATGCTGTCCCCTGTCGAAACGAGCTGGCAGGACAACTAATTCAGAACATGATCGAAACTATAGAATTGTTTGAACATCGCGGCCTCAGCGATTACCTACCCTTGTGGCCGCACTATGATGCCCTGCACGAGCAGGCCATTACACTCATTGACGGCGACCAGCGCATTCCTGCCATCGCCTGTGGCATTAATGAACACGGTGAGCTGCGTTACCTGCGTAACAACGAAATCCACACACTCTCCAATAGCCACGTCAGCATCAGGTTTGCCTCATGAAATTACTCGTCGATATCGGCAACAGCCGAGTCAAATGGGCCACACTCGATAAAGAGGGTCTATCACCAAGTCAAAGCTTCCCGCGCAGCAAAACCGGCATCAAAGCCTCTCTCAATAAAGCGTGGAAATCGCTCACTGATATTGAAGCGATCTATGTCGCCAATGTTGGCGGGGATAAGCTTAGTGAACAGCTTTCCGAGTGGTCAGAAAAAGCTTGGCAACTCACACCGAAAACCATCAAGTCTGAACAAAAACGCTTTGGCGTCAGCAATGCCTATGAAGAAGCGGAAAAGTTAGGTATCGACCGCTGGTTATCACTGATTGCCGCACGACAACATGCCCGTCAGGCACAATGCATTATCGACTGTGGCACGGCCATGACCATCGATATTGTGACCAAGACCGGCCAACATCAGGGTGGCATGATTTTGCCCGGCCTCAGCCTGATGCGCACCTCACTAGCTAGTAATACCGACGCCCTGACCGAAGAAGAAGGTGAACAGGAATTTAAAACCCTGGCTGCCAACACCTACAGCGCCATTCAGGCCGGCACCTTATACTGCGTTACCGCGACTTTGGAACGTATCATCAGTGATCTCAAGCTGAGTTTTAACAACCAGATCCGCTTTATCATCACTGGTGGTGATGCCGAACACCTGCTCCCCCTGTTACCGGATGAATTACATCATTACCCAGATATTGTGCTCAAAGGCCTTGCCTTTTATGCCCGTCAGGATGACAAACCCACTCACCAGCCAAATGCCGATGTTGAAAACGAATTTGAAGAAGACGTAGAAACATCAGTTGAAATGACCACAGAACAGACGGATGAGACTGTAGAAACGCCGGTCGAGGAAAAAAAGGCCAGCAAGCCAAAAGCTCGCCGCCCTCGTCGCAAAAAAGCAGAAGATAAGCCTGTAGAAGCCCCTGCTGAGTCAGACAGTAGCGACTCAACATTGCCAGAACAGGCAATCTGAGGTAATCTTTCGCACCCTTAGGAGAAGTGGCCGAGTGGTTGAAGGCGCACGCCTGGAAAGTGTGTATAGGTTAATAGCCTATCGAGGGTTCGAATCCCTCCTTCTCCGCCATTTTTATTTCATAACCATATGAAAGTTATACTGTTCATCGTTTAAGTTCAGCAAAACGTGGATTTGTTCCCTCAGTTGTTCCCTCATTTAAACTGAGACAGCCTGAGTCAGCTTTAAGTCGGACTCGCTCTCCGCCACAACATCTCTGTACTCGACTGTTTTTGTTGTACGTTTATTATTGATAGTCATCAAAAATATCTATCGTTCCCTCAATTGTTCCCTCAATTGAGTTGAGACACTATGACTCAGATTTGCGGCGGACTGTCCCTCCGTCATATATAAGCCCTAAGTTATTGCAACTTAGGGCTTATATATTGGCTAATGTTTACCAAACCGACAAATTACTTTGTTACAAATCCTAATAAAATTCACTCCCACTCACTTTAATTACTCGTTCACAAACCAATCAATTAAACTTACGTTATTTTCAGTGCCACAAAGAATGAGTTCAAGCATGCGAGTAGACGATGCGCGAGTGATGCCGTGAGTGCTGTAAATATAAGTAAATTTATTGAAAAGAAACTAAACCAAGAAGTACTACTCCAGCAGAACCGTTTCTTAGCTCATTTTCAGCGGATTTACACCTTACTATTCTCCGATGCTCTTATAACGTCTAAAAACAGCTTCTAGAGCCATGAGCAAGAAGATCAGTTAGAACAGAAACTGATCCAAATTAATTCATGTCTGTGAGGAGACTTTATTCATCACGGACATTCCATATCTTTGAGTTTCTGCGATAGCAGTAACGAATTCAATTAGCTCATTTGATTTATGGGTAGGGTAATTGATTAACCAAAATCTGAAGATGACCGAGGGGGATATCGGCTTCAATATATCCAAGCTTCAAGTTACTGAAGTTATAAGTAGCTAGGTAATTTCCTCTGAACCTAAAACCACTCCGCATTTTGAGCACAAGAGACTTAAAATCTCTCGCTCTTACGGGCGTGCCGGTTCGATTCCGGCCCCGGCACCATCAAATACAGAAAGCCTCAATGCAGAAATGTGTTGGGGCTTTTTTTCGGGTATACGAATTATCTCCCTCACGATCCTTTGTCCCTGATCTAGCTCCATAAAAGCCGCACTAAATAGACTTCGACATTGCCATTTGGTGGCTCTTTTGTGTCTAAAACATCAAACCAAACCTTTTTATCCAAGACTGTTTGTTGATCCACATCAACGATGAAAACGAGGCGTGCACTTATCATGAAAAGATTCCCAGCTCGAAAGGAGATAAAACATGTTTCCCGAATACCGTAACCTCATTACCAAACTTAAGAATAAGGATCATCATTTCACCGAGTTGTTTGAAAAGCACAACGAACTCGATCAGCAAATTCAGAACATGGAAGCAC
>JASBUF010000034.1 GCA_030148085.1 Methylophaga sp.
CATCGCGTGGAAACTCCACGTCGACTACCGCGCCGATAATTTGAACAATCTTTCCAGAGCTCATCTCGCTTCCTCTTAATATCTATATCAGTTATACCGCAGCGGCACCTGCAACAATCTCGGAGATCTCTTGCGTAATCGCAGCTTGTCGAGCTTTGTTGTAAACCAGTTGCAAGTCATCAATGAGGTTACCGGCGTTATCGGTCGCGTTTTTCATCGCGATCATTCGAGATGCTTGCTCACAGGCAATGTTCTCGACCACACCTTGGTAAACCAATGACTCGATGTAACGGACCAGCAGGTCGTCCAGTACTTCTTTTGCATCAGGTTCGTAAATGTAATCCCAGTGATGGGACAGCTCTTCGCTTGGCTTCTCCGGCGTAGCTGGCAGCAGACGTACAAGCTTGTTTTCCTGAGTCATGGTGTTCACGAACTCGTTGTAAACAAGGTACAAGCTGTCAATTGAACCGTTGTTGTACGCATCCAGCATAACTTTGACTGTACCAATCAACTCGTGTGGATGCGGCGCATCACCGAGCTGTACAGCCTGACCAACATGGTTAACTGGCAGTCGACTGAAAAAGCTTGACGCTTTCTGACCAATGGTACAGACGTCAATTTGAATGCCTTTATCAGACTTGGCTTTGATGTCATTCAAAACCGTTTTGAACAAGTTATTGTTCAGACCGCCACAAAGCCCACGATCAGACGAGACTACGATGTAACCCACGCGTTTGTTTTCTTCACGATCCTGCAGGTACGGATGTTTGTACTCAGGATGTGCAAAAGCCAAATGCTGGATAACGTTGTAGATCTTGTCTGAATAAGGACGTGTCGCTGCCATGCGATCTTGAGCCTTACGCATTTTACTCGCGGCAACCATCTCCATCGCAGAGGTGATCTTCTGCGTGTTTTTGATGCTGCCAATCTGAGTCCGTATCTCTTTACCGCTAGCCATGACTTATGCTCCGATTACCAGCTACCGGTTTTTTTAAAGCTCTCGATTGCTGTACGCATTTGCGCTGCAATCTCGTCATTAAAGTTACCGGTGTCGTTAATTGTCGCCATCAGGTCAGCTTGGTTTGAACGCATGTTAGACAGCAGAGCAGCTTCAAATGAACCTACTTTGTCGACTTCGACGTCGTCCAGGTAACCTTCGTTAGCTGAGAACAGTGAAACCGCCATTTCAGCAACTGACAGAGGTTGATATTGTTTCTGCTTCATCAGCTCGGTTACACGTTGACCGCGGCTGATTTGTGCACGTGTCGCTTCATCCAGGTCAGAAGCAAACTGAGCAAAGGCTGCCAGTTCACGGTACTGAGCCAGGTCAAGACGAATACCGCCACCCAGTTTCTTGATGATCTTGGTTTGTGCCGCACCACCTACACGAGAAACAGACAGACCGGCGTTAATCGCAGGACGGATACCTGAGTTGAACAGGTCAGTTTCCAGGAAGATCTGACCGTCAGTAATCGAAATTACGTTAGTCGGTACGAAAGCAGATACGTCACCCGCTTGGGTTTCGATGATAGGCAGAGCAGTCAGAGAACCGGTTTTACCTTTCACTTCACCGTTGGTCATTTTCTCAACGTAGTCAGCGTTAACGCGCGCAGCACGTTCCAGGAGACGTGAGTGGAGGTAGAAAACGTCACCAGGGTAAGCTTCACGACCAGGTGGACGACGCAGCAGCAGAGATACCTGACGGTAAGCCCATGCTTGTTTGGTCAGATCGTCATAGATGATCAGAGCGTCTTCACCGCGGTCACGGAAGTATTCACCCATTGCACAACCAGCGTATGGCGCAATGAATTGCAGTGCAGCAGAGTCAGAGGCAGAAGCAGCAACGATGATGGTGTGATCCAGCGCGCCATGTTCTTCCAGTTTACGAACAACGTTCGCGATAGAAGAGGCTTTCTGACCAATCGCCACATAGATACATTTAACACCAGTACCTTTTTGGTTGATGATGGTATCTACAGCAATTGCAGTTTTACCAGTTTGACGGTCACCGATGATCAGCTCACGCTGGCCACGGCCAACTGGGATCATGGCGTCAATCGATTTCAGACCAGTTTGAATTGGCTGATCGACTGATTGACGAGCGATAACGCCAGGAGCGACTTTCTCAATTGGAGATTTCGACTCGGCAGTGATATCACCTTTACCATCAATGGCTTTACCCAAAGAGTTTACAACACGACCCAGCAGCGCTTCGCCAGTTGGGACTTCCAGAATACGACCAGTACATTTGACTTTGTCGCCTTCTGAGATGTGTTGGTAGTCACCCAGGATTACGGCACCGACGGAATCACGCTCAAGGTTAAGCGCCATACCAAAGGTGTTACCAGGGAATTCCAGCATTTCCCCTGACATAACATCGGCTAAGCCGTGAATACGAACGATACCGTCGGTGACACCGATTACGGTACCTTCTGTGC
This sequence comes from Methylophaga sp., assembly GCA_030148085.1. Classification (GTDB taxonomy): domain Bacteria; phylum Pseudomonadota; class Gammaproteobacteria; order Nitrosococcales; family Methylophagaceae; genus Methylophaga. The sequence goes on from JASBUF010000034.1 coordinate 2,439, forward strand.
GCGCTTCAGTGGCCCCATCAAAGCTCTCGATACGCTTTTTGATCAGGTCACTGATTTCTGCTGAATTCAGTTGCATCTCTGTTTCCTCTATAACGGGCCGCTTAATTAATAGCGTTGGCCAGTCTGTTCAGTTTACCCAAGGCAGAACCGTCAATTACCAGGTCGCCTGCACGAATGATTGCACCACCGAGCAAGCTTTCATCGATGCTGGTGCTGAGCGTGACATCACGACCCAGACGCTGTTTCAGCGCAGCAGAAATTTTATCTGCTTGCTCTGAGCTCAACTCACGCGCTGAGATTACTTCAGCGGTCATCGATTTTTCAGCTTCGGCGCGCAAGGCTTCGAAGAGAACGGTAATGTCTGTTAATAGCAACAGACGGTTGTTTTCTGCCAGCAATGACAGGAAGTGCTTGGCATCAGCTGTCATCAGATCACCGGCGATATCCGCCAGCAGTCCAACAGCCTGCTCGTCACTTACTGCAGGGCTAGTGATTATGGATTGCATTTCTGGTTCATTAACGCATTGCGCCAGAACCGCAAGCAGGTCAGACCACGCCTTCAACTCGCCTTTTTCCTGCGCGATGGAAAACACCGCGTTGGCGTATGGACGAGCGATGGTTATTGCTTCTGCCATCCTAAATTCCTCTAGATTCGGCTAACCAATTCGTCGAGCAAATCGGTATGGGCCTTTTCATCAATTTCACGGCCAAGAATTTTGCCTGCACCAGCCAGTGCAATACCGCCGACCTGAGATTTCAGTTCATCACGGGCACGGTTCGCTTCCTGGTCGATCTCTGCTTTCGCAGAGTTCAGGATACGCTCACCTTCTACACGGGCATTGGCTTTAGACTCGTCCACGATTTCGTTACCACGTTTTTGCGCTTGAGCAACGATTTCACTCGCTTGCTCTTTTGCTTCGTGGATCACTTGTTGTGCACGCTTCTCAGCCAGCTCTTGTTCATGACGGCCACGTTCTGCAGCAGCCAGACCATCGGCAATTTTCTTTTTACGCTCTTCGAGCGCTTGCATGATAGGTGGCCATACATATTTCATGCAGAAGGCAACAAAGACCGCAAACGCGATAATCTGGCCTATGATGGTTGCATTGATATTCATGCCTGTACCTCTATGTTTACCGCAACGGGGGACGGATTAAGTGTATTAACCAGCCACCGCGAACAGTACGTACATAGCCAAACCAACTGCGATCATAGGTACCGCGTCAACCAGACCAGCAACCAGGAAGAAGTTAGTACGCAGCATTGGAACCAATTCAGGTTGACGAGCAGAAGCTTCCAGGAAACGACCACCCAACAGACCAACACCAACTGCCGCACCCAGTGCGCCCAGGCCGATCATCAGAGCACCAGCAATGTAAACTAAACCCATATCCATTTTTTTCTCCTACAAAAAGAAAGACTAAAAATAAAAAGTTAAAACCCAACAAACATCAGTGATGTTCTTGATGTGCCATATCCAGATACACAGTGGTCAGCACCATAAAGATGAATGCTTGCAGCGTGATAATCAGAATGTGGAAAATCGCCCAGCCGACCTGTAGCAGACCGGCAAAAGAACCCAGTACCAGACCAGCACCATACATGGTCGCGATCAGAATGAAGACCATCTCACCAGCGTACATGTTACCGAACAGACGCAGGCCCAGTGAGAATGGTTTAGCAATCAGAGTGACAGTTTCCAGCACGGTATTGATAGGCATTGCCCATTTACCGAACGGCTGCAATGTCAGTTCACCGATAAAGCCGCCTGTACCCTTGATCTTGAAGCTGTAGTACAGCATCAGCAGGAAGACAAAGATCGCCATACCCAACGTCGCGTTAGGATCGGTAGTCGGTACGATCTTGAAGTAGACGTGATGTGGATCAACACCAAACAATGCGCCAGCGCTTTGTGCTACGGCCATCGGGATAAGATCTACAGGGATCAAGTCCATCAGGTTCATCAGGAAGACCCAGACGAAGATAGTCAAGGCAAGTGGAGCTACAAGATTATTTTTACCACCGGAGAAAGAGCCTCTCACGGTGTCATCGATGAAGTCGATGATCATTTCTGCAAAATTCTGCGTACCAGTCGGGATACCGGCTGAGGCTTTTTTAGCGACACTGCGGAAGAACCACATCATCAACGCGCCTAGCAGGATGGACATAAACATGGTGTCAACGTTGATTGACCAGAAGCCCATTTTAGCGGCTTCTTCAGAGGACATTGCCAGGCCCCATTCGCCAGTTGGCGCCCATACGCCAGGGTCGGTTTCAACGTGTTTCTGACCGAAAGTCAGGTTCTGAAGGTGATGCTTGATATATTCTGATGTAGTAATTTCACTAGCCATGTTCGGTTTCAAGCCCGGTTTGAATTTCCCAAAAACAACATCAGTTGTGTCAGCGCGAACCCCAGCAACAATGGAAAGCCTTCAAGCTTCAATGCTCCCAGTCCACCGGCAAACATCATAATGGTTACCAGCCAACGTTCCGCCACACATCTGTATGCGCTACTCAAATTTTTCTCGGCATCCGCTTTCGCAGTGTGTACTGCGCGCTGAATATGCCATCTCATCAGCAAGGTATTGAAGACTGCAATCAGTGCCCCGAATGTGGCAGCATACATGACCTCAACGCCCCACCAGACAGTAAAAAAGGCGGTCATTACCAGCACAATTAGCTGCCATTTCAAGACGCGATGGAGCGGCTGTAATCTGGCTAATTGTTCCATTTTTACTCGTGGATTTGGATTTTGCCTTAAGCAAATCAGGGCATTATAAAGACACCGCGCAGAGGCGGTCAATGAAATTCTTCCCTTACTTAATGCGTTTGATGAGTTTTTTCAGCTCATCGACATTGCGGTAGCTAATGACCAATCGGCCCTTGCCACTCGCACTGTGCTTGATACTACATGCTGAGTCGAGTTTCTCGTTAATATTCTGCTCGATAGCATGGATCTCTTCGAGGTCAGTTTGCGACTGTTTTTGTGCGGGCTTTTTGGGTGTTTGCAGCCGACGAATCAGTTGCTCGGCCTCACGCACTGACAAACCTTTCTCAACGATCTGTCCGGCCACTTCACTTTGCAGCTCACCTTCCAGCGCCAGCAAAGCGCGGGCATGACCCATTTCCAGATCACAGTTTTCAACCAGGCGTTTTACGTCTTCATTCAGATTACGCAGACGCAGTAAATTGGTGACCGCAGTTCGCGATTTACCCACCGCTTCCGCGGCCTGTTGATGGGTCATTTCAAACTCTTCACGCAGACGGAATAAGGCATTGGCCTCTTCCATCGGGTTTAGGTTTTCACGCTGGATATTTTCAATCAACGCCATGGCGATGGCACTGCGATCGGAGACGTCTCTGACGATCACTGGCACTTCAACCAGCCCCGCCATACGCGATGCACGCCAGCGACGCTCACCGGCTACGATTTCGTATTTGTCTTCAGCAACGGGACGGACGATGATCGGCTGGACCAACCCCTGGGCCCGAATCGAGTCAGCCAGTTCTTCCAGTGACTCTTGAGACATATCGATACGCGGCTGATATTTGCCGGGCTGAAGCATGTCCAGAGGGAAATGTTGCAGACTGTCATCCAGGTTCGCTTTTTCTGGCTGATTTACATCTGCCAGTAATGCGTCCAGCCCCCTGCCCAACCCTCTCTTTTTTATTGCCATGCCAAATACCTAATTGTCAGCTTGCGTTAGTCTGTCGTCTCATAAACTCACTGGCTAATGCCATATAGGCAATTGAGCCGGTTGAGCTTCGGTCATAAGCCAATACCGGCAAGCCGTGACTTGGCGCTTCGGCCAGACGGACATTACGAGGAATGATCGATTGAAACACTTTACCTTCAAAGTGGCTCATCAATTGCCGCGAGACCTGATTGGCCAGATTGTTGCGGGCATCGAACATGGTGCGTAACAGCCCGGTAATATCCAAAGTCGGATTGGCGCGCTGCTTGACCCGTTCAATGGTTTTCAACAACGACGACAAGCCCTCCAGCGCGTAATACTCACATTGGATGGGGATCACGATGCCCTGTGAGGCCACTAGCGCATTGACGGTAAGCATACTCAATGATGGCGGACAGTCAATGAGCACGTAGTCATATTTTTCACGGGTAGATTCAAGTGCTATTCGCAGCCGATGTTCGCGCAGCTTGATTTCCAGAAGCTCAACTTCCGCTGCCGTCAAATCGGCATTGGTGGGCATAACATCAAAGCCCAGCCCTTCGGGTGATAGGATCGCATCCGATGCCCGAGCTTCGGCCATTATGACTTCATAGCTGCTGTTTTCAATGTCATTTTTATCAAGGCCACAGCCTGTAGTCGCGTTGCCTTGCGGGTCGAGGTCGATAAGGAGAACTTTTTTGCCAAAGTCAGCCAGAGAGGCTGCCAAGTTGACCGTGGTGGTGGTCTTACCAACCCCACCTTTCTGGTTGGTCACTGCGAATATGTTTCCCATTCTCAACCCTAATCCTTAATCAGTCTCACCAAATGTCGCTCTCCATCACAGGCGGGTACCGTCAGCGATACCACGTCCCGCAGGTGGAACACCTTACTATCAAACTGTAATTCCTGCTCCGGATACACACCTTTCATCAGCACCAGCTCGCCTTGCGGCTGACAATGCTGCCCGGCCAGACGGATGATGTCATCGATGCTGGCAAAGGCCCGAGCAGTGATGATAGCAAACTGAGGTAAAGATACCTGTTCCACACGGCCATGCACAACTGTGACGTTGCTTAAGCCCAGCTCAGCCTTGACCTGCTGCAGGAAACGGGTTTTTTTGGAATTACTGTCGAGCAACGTGACCGCACAGTCCGGCCGGGCAATCGCTGCCGGGATGCCAGGAAGCCCACCACCGGTGCCAACATCCAGCAAACTCGGCGCATCCAGATAGGGCAATATCGCCAGACTATCAATGATATGGCGTGCCAGCATCTCAGCCGGATCACGCACTGAGGTCAGGTTATAAACTTTGTTCCATTTGGCCATCAGCGCGACATAATCCAGCAACTGTTGCTGCTGGGTCGGGCTGAGATCAATCGATAACGCTTGGCAGCCCTGCTCGAGCTGCGTTCTCAAATCTACCGCCATTAACTGGCTTCGCTCAGGCCGCTGCGCTTAAGGTGCACTAATAATAATGACACCGCCGCTGGCGTCACACCGGAAATACGTGCAGCCTGGCCCAAATTGGTCGGTCTGACTTGCTCCAATTTTTCGCGAACTTCGTTGGATAGACCACGGACGGCTTTGTAATCCAGTTCGACTGGCAAAGCCATATTTTCATTACGTTGCACACGGGCAATTTCGTTTTGCTGGCGATTAATATAGCCCGAGTATTTGGTCTGAATCACCACTTGTTCTGCGACATCATCGGCAACGCTTTGCTCCTGCTCCATCAAGTCCAGCAAAGTGGTGTAATCCACATTCGGTCGACGCAACAGCTCTTTCGCCGTGGTGACTTTACCCAGCTTCTCACCAAGAATCGTTTCAGCGCGGATTTGATCGATCTTTTCCGGTACAAACTTATAACTGTCCAGACGATCGTTTTCCTGTTGCACCGCTTCCTGCTTGGCATTGAATACGGCCCAACGCTCATCATCAACAATGCCCAGCTGACGACCGATCGGTGTCAGACGCAAGTCTGCATTATCTTCACGCAGCATCAAACGATACTCTGCGCGGCTGGTAAACATCCGATACGGCTCACGGGTACCGGAAGTAATCAGATCATCAATGAGTACACCGATATAGGCTTCATCACGACGTGGATACCAGCCTTCCAGTCCGCGCGCCTGCAGACCGGCGTTCAAACCCGCTATCAGGCCCTGTGCGCCGGCTTCTTCATAACCGGTGGTGCCGTTAATCTGACCAGCAAAGAACAGACCGCCCAGATGTTTGGTTTCCAAAGTCGGGTTCAGATCGCGCGGATCAAAGAAGTCGTATTCAATCGCATAACCTGGACGGGTAATGTGGGCGTTTTCCAGCCCTTTCATCGAACGCACGATTTCGTACTGCACATCAAACGGCAGACTGGTTGAAATACCGTTCGGATAGACCTCACCACATTCCAAACCTTCCGGCTCCAGGAATATCTGATGGGCACTACGATCAGCAAAACGTACCACCTTATCTTCAATCGATGGGCAGTAGCGTGGCCCAATACCCTCGATCTCACCGCTGTACATCGGTGAACGATCCAGGTTATTTCGGATCACATCATGCGTCTGTTCATTGGTGTGCGTGATATAGCAGGAGATCTGTCTTGGGTGATGCTCGCGCTTACCGAGGAAAGAAAACACCGGTGTCGGATCGTCACCCGGTTGCTCGGCAAGTACAGAGAAATCGATGCTATTGGTCGCAATACGGGGCGGTGTACCGGTTTTCAGGCGATCAACCCGAAACGGTAAAGCGCGCAGACGCTGTGATAAGGCAATTGAGGCAGGGTCACCTGCACGGCCGCCTTGATGATTTTGCAGACCGATATGAATCAAACCGCCCAAGAATGTACCGACAGTCAATACCACGGCTTTAGCCGAGAAACGCAGACCAGCTTGAGTGACCACACCGACGACACGATCATTTTCGACCACTAGATCATCGACTGGCTGCTGGAAAATTGACAGGTTTGGCTGGTTTTCCAGATAGGCACGCACTGCCGCTTTATAGCGAATGCGATCGGCTTGGGCGCGGGTAGCGCGCACAGCTGGACCTTTACTTGAGTTAAGGGTACGGAACTGAATACCACCACGATCGGCTGCCTGCGCCATAATGCCGCCCAAGGCATCGATCTCTTTAACCAAGTGACCTTTACCAATACCACCAATCGCGGGATTACAGCTCATCTGTCCCAAGGTTTCGATGTTCTGGGTCAACAGTAGAGTTTTGACACCCTGGCGCGCCGAGGCCAAGGCTGCCTCAGTACCCGCGTGACCGCCGCCAACAACAATGACATCATAGTGGTCTTGGTAATTCATATCGCACCAAACACATAAAGTGAAAAGGCATAGATTTTAACATGGCGTTAATAATGTTTGCCTAATATTCAATCATTTAAATCACTCTGACAGGATTCAAATGGAAAAGAACCGTGGTGTTAAACGCCTGTTTTACGCATTGATTTATTCATGGCAGGGACTGATTTCTGCCTTGAAGCATGAAGAAGCTTTCCGTCAGGAATTTATCGTTTTCCTGATTCTGACCACGGTCAGTTGCTTTCTGGATGTGAGCGCCATAGAGCGACTGTTAATGATTAGCACGCTGGTGATGGTGATGATTGTCGAAATTCTGAACTCCGCGATTGAAACCACCATCGACCGCGTCAGCTATGACAAACACAAGCTCTCTGGCCGGGCCAAAGACTATGGTTCCTTTGCCGTGTTGATGAGCATTTTGGTTGCAACAGCGACTTGGCTAACGATTCTATTTAATTAGCCCGGCGATAGGCCCAAACCATCATTACGACACCGCCGATAATCATCGGCAGGCACAACACCTGCCCCATGGTCAGCCAATTAAACGCCAGATAGCCGTATTGTGGATCGGGGATACGGACAAATTCGACAATAAAACGGAAAACGCCGTAACCCATCAAGAATAGCCCTGACACCGCGGCGCGGGGACGGGCTTTGGCCGAAAACCACCACAAAATAATAAACAACAGCAAGCCTTCTAAAGCTGCCTGATACAGTTGTGATGGGTGACGTGGCAAGGGACCACCTCCGGGAAACACCATCGCCCATGGCACATCGCTCACCCTGCCCCACAGTTCAGCGTTGATGAAGTTACCGATGCGGCCTAGCATTAGGCCAATTGGCACCATAGGCGCAATAAAGTCACTGATCTCGAAAAAGGACTTGCCGGTTTTTCGTGAGAAATACCAAAAAGCGACGAGCACACCCAACAGGCCACCGTGGAAGGACATACCTCCCTGCCATATTTTTAACAGGTTAAGCGGGTTACCCAGATTGGCCGGTAAGTCATAAAACAAGGCATAGCCCAGACGACCGCCAAGAATCACACCCAGTGCCCCATAGAACAATAAGTCTTCCAGCTGGTTCACCTGCCAGCCATAGCGCGCTGCACGGTAACGGCCGAGCAGCCAGACAAAAGCAAAGCCGAACAGGTACATCAACCCGTACCAATGAATGTCCAGGGGACCCAGACTAAGAGCAACAGGATCGATCTGTGGGTAGTTCATGACGGCCTCTTTGCAGGAATCGCCGCCATCATAACAACATACACTCGGCAAATCGAAGCTCAATTTTGCCACCGCCTCGCACCAGTTTGGTACATCATCGCGTGTAGGCTGCACCAATTTGATCCTGTAAGCTCAAGTCAACACAAGTAAATGTGCGATAGTTCTCTGTTTTATCAGTGATTTACTAAGTTGGCATGCAATCTGCTCAATCTGTTGCAGTCTGAATACACGGTGTTGTAAAAATTCAACGCAATAATTCAAACGACTAAACAAATTAAATAAAAATGTTAAACCGAGGAGTAAACCAATGAAACTGAGTAAGATTTCAGCCCTTTGCTTTGCAGCAACTACTTTGTTTGCCGCTTCATCAGCAATGGCATGGGAAAGTGAAGACGGCGTGCATTCTACTAGTGCCAGTGTCGCGCTTTCTTCTGAATATGTATGGCGTGGTATTTCACAAACTGACGAAGATCCAGCTATCTCAGGTAGCTTCGACTATGCACACAGCAGCGGTTTCTATGCTGGCACATGGGCATCAAACGTAGATTACGGTGATGATGCTAGTGCTGAAATCGATATCTACGCAGGTTTCTCTGGAGAATTCGGTGAATCAGGCATTGGCTATGATGTTGGTGTTCTGCGTTACATCTTCCCTGGTGAAGATTACAACTTCAACGAAGTATTCGGCTCTTTGAGCTACAGCATCTTCTCTCTGGGCGTAGCCCACTCTAGCGATGCACTGGGTAGCGGTGAAGACGGTACCTACTACTCACTGGATGCTGGTTACGACCTGCCTATGGGCTTTGCTCTGGCCGGTGGTGTTGGTTACTACGATCTCGAAGAAGATGCCTTCGGTGAAGACGGTTACACCAACTATTACGTTGGCGTTTCAAAAGAATTCGCTGGCTTCGGCTTTGATATCACCTACACTGATACCGACAGCGATGCTGAAGATATCTTCGGTGATGATCTGTCAGATGGTCGCTTTATCTTCACCATCTCTAAATCACTGTAACGCTTCTCAGATGGCCCGCTCGATGTTGAACGGGCCATTTTTTCTATAGAAGGAAATGTGCTTATGAAACAAGTAGTAGCAATTATCAAGCCCTTCAAGCTTGATGATGTCCGGGAGTCACTCTCCGAAATCGGCGTGCAAGGCTTAACCGTTTCAGAGGTGAAAGGTTTTGGACGTCAGAAAGGTCACACCGAGCTGTATCGTGGTGCCGAGTATGTCGTTGATTTCCTGCCTAAACTGAAACTGGAAATTGCCGTTGACGATGACATCGTTGAACAAGTTATCGAAGCCATCATCAAAGGCGCCAATACCGGCAAAATTGGTGACGGTAAGATCTTCGTTTACCCATTAGAGCAAGTGGTCCGTATTCGCACAGGCGAAACCGGTCCTGATGCCCTATAAGCTTGAGGAGTAGATAATATGGAAAATGAAATCTTCCAACTCCAATATGCATTGGACACTTTCTACTTCCTGGTAAGTGGTGCCTTTGTTATGTGGATGGCGGCCGGTTTTGCCATGCTTGAAGCTGGTCTGGTCCGCGCGAAAAATACAACTGAAATCTTAACCAAGAACGTGATGCTTTACGCCATTGCGTGTACTGCTTATCTGGTTGTTGGTTACGACATCATGTACGGCGGTGGTCTGTTCCTTGATGGAATCGTTGGTGACGGCGTGACCGGTGCAGCTGAGCCTGCTACCTACGCACCTTCTGCTGACTTCTTCTTCCAAGCAGTGTTCGTAGCAGCAACGATGTCTATCGTTTCTGGTGCCGTTGCTGAGCGTATGAAATTATGGTCATTCGCGGCATTTGCTGTCGTGATGACAGCGTTCATCTACCCATTAGAAGGCTCTTGGACCTGGGGTGGTAACGATGTATTTGGTCTGTACAACCTTGGCGACTTGGGTTTCTCTGACTTCGCTGGCTCTGGTATCGTTCACATGGCTGGTGCTGCCGCAGCATTAGCAGGTGTCATTCTGGTTGGTGCACGTAAAGGCAAATACGGTCCTAACGGTGAAATTCACCCAATTCCGGGCGCGAATCTGCCATTAGCAACAATCGGTACCTTCATCCTGTGGATGGGTTGGTTCGGCTTCAACGGCGGTTCTGTTCTGGCTACAGCATCTGTAGAAAGCGCAAACGCGGTCGCGGTTGTATTCATGAACACTAACGCTGCTGCTGTAGGTGGTGTTTTAGCAGCCTTGATTGTCGCACGACTGATGTTTGGTAAAGCTGACCTGACAATGATCCTGAACGGCGCGTTGGCTGGTCTGGTTGCCATTACAGCAGGTCCTGATACACCAACACCATTGATGGCTACCATCATCGGTGCAATCGGTGGTGTCATCGTTGTGTTCTCAATTGTCCTGCTGGATAAATTGAAACTTGATGATCCCGTTGGTGCAATCTCTGTGCATGGTACCGTTGGTCTGTGGGGTCTGTTCGCAGTACCTTTGACTAACGACGGTGCTAGCTTCACTGGCCAGTTGGCTGGTGCAGCAACCATCTTCGTCTGGGTGTTTGTTGCCAGCTTCATTGTCTGGTCTATCCTGAAAGTGGTCATGGGTCTCCGTGTCACTGAAGAAGAAGAGTATGAAGGTGTTGACTACGTGGAATGCGGTATGGAAGCGTACCCAGAATTCACCAACACTGGTAAGTAATCGCGAGTCATACTCCGAGAAAGGGGGGCCAGGTTTCGACCTGTCCCTCTTTTTTTATGTCTGAAAGAAAAACCCGTGACAGGACTGTCACGAGTTATTTGAATTAGTCTTGGTGGTACTGCGCGCTGTGCTGATGAACTGCGTCGACCAGACGTCTCATATTCTCTGGATCCACACTTGGATGAATACCATGGCCCAGATTAAATACATGGCCAGTGCCCTTGCCGTAAGCCGCCAGAATGCTGGCTACTTCCTGCTCCACGCGATCACCTGATGCATACAGTACGCAAGGGTCCATATTGCCCTGAAGAGCAACCTTGTCACCCACACGCTGGCGCGCATTGGCAATATCGGTTGTCCAATCCAGACCCACGGCATTAACGCCGGTTTCTGCCATCCACTCCAGCCACTGACCACCGCCCTTGGTGAACAAGGTAACAGGTACATCACGGCCATCAGCGTGACGTTGTAAACCTGCCACGATCTTTTCCATATAGGCCAAGGAGAACTGACGGTAATTATCTGGGCTTAAACTGCCGCCCCAGGTATCAAATAACATGATTGCCTGTGCACCGGCATTGATTTGGGCATTCAGATACGCCGTCACCGAATCAGCCAGTACATTGAGCAAGGCATGCATCTGCTCGGGGGCATCAAACATCATGCCTTTGACTTTGGCAAAGTCTTTACTGGAACCACCCTCAACCATATAACAGGCCAAGGTCCAAGGACTGCCACTGAAACCAATCAACGGCACTTTGCCATCAATTTCTCGACGTGTCAGACGAATTGCATCCATCACATAGCCTAGACTGTCTTCCATATCGGGCACAGTAAGATTACGGATATCGGCAGCGCTTTGAATGGTGTTTTTAAATTTAGGGCCTTCACCACTCACAAAATACAGACCCAGCCCCATCGCATCGGGTACGGTCAGAATGTCTGAAAAGATAATGGCGGCGTCGAGATCATAACGACGCAACGGTTGTAGCGTAACTTCACAGGCCAATTCTGGCGTGCTGCACAAGGTCATAAAGTCACCGGCTTTTTGCCTTACCTCACGGTACTCTGGCAAATACCTACCGGCCTGACGCATCACCCAGACAGGGGTGCGATCCACAGATTGTTTGAGCAAAGCCCGTAAATATCGATCGTTTTTCAGTTCAGCCACGCTGGAGTCCCGCTGTTAGCTACAAAAAAGGCTTGATCATACAGGAATGAGTTTCCTGAGATGAACAAGCCTTTAGTGTCTTGATTAAAGCTTAAGTTCAGACGTCGAGGTAATCGAGCATACCTTCCGCAGCCTGACGACCTTCCCACACTGCCGTCACAACCAGATCCGAACCGCGAACCATATCACCACCGGCGAAGATTTTCGGGTTGGTAGTTTGGTAAGCATGACCGCCATCAGCAGGAGCAACCACACGGCCGCCATCATCAATGCTGATATTGAACTGCTCAAACCATGGCGCAGGGCTTGGACGGAAACCAAAGGCAATCACCACGGCATCGGCAGGAATCACTTCTTCACTACCAGGCACTGGCTCTGGACGACGACGACCACGCTCATCAGGCTCACCCAATGCCGTGGTCACCACTTTAACGCCAGTCACTTTGCCATTTTCACCCACGATTTCGACCGGCTGACGATTCCACAGGAACTGTACGCCTTCTTCACGGGCATTGTTCACTTCACGGCGTGAACCCGGCATGTTTTCTTCGTCACGACGGTAAGCACAGGTTACGCTATCTGCGCCCTGGCGAATCGCGGTACGGTTACAGTCCATCGCGGTATCACCACCACCGAGGACAACCACTTTTTTGCCTTGCAGCGTGACGTAGTTATCTGATGGCAGATCCAGCAGGAATTTATTATTGGCAACGAGGTAAGGCAGCGCTTCATAAACACCTTCCATCTCTTCGCCCGGGAAGCCACCTTTCATGTAGGTGTAGGTGCCCATCCCAAGGAATACGGCATCGTATTCATCAATCAGAGTCTGGAAGTCGATGTCTTTACCAACTTCAGTGTTCAGACGGAATTCGACGCCCATGCCTTCGAGTACTTCACGGCGGCGTTTGACCACGGCTTTTTCCAGTTTGAATTCTGGAATACCAAAAGTCAGCAGACCACCAATTTCAGGGTACTTATCAAACACAACTGGTTTGACACCGTTACGCACCAGAACGTCTGCGGCACCCAAGCCTGCAGGACCTGCACCGATAACAGCAACGCGTTTGCCGGTATCAACGACGTTTGACAAATCTGGGCGCCAGCCTTTTTCCAGCGCGGTATCGGTAATATATTTTTCAACAGAACCGATGGTGACCGCACCGAAGCCGTCATTCAGCGTACAAGCACCTTCACACAAACGATCCTGTGGACAAACACGGCCACAGATTTCCGGCAGGGTGTTGGTTTGGTGAGACAGCTCAGCCGCTTCTTCCAGGTTGCCTTCGCTGACCAGTTTCAGCCAGTTTGGAATGTAGTTGTGAACAGGACATTTCCATTCACAATACGGGTTACCACACTCCAGACAGCGATCAGCTTGCTCGGCAGATGATTTATCGTCGAATTCACCGTAGATTTCACCGAACTGCTGCTTACGGACGTTGGCATCCAGTTTCTTCGGGTCAACACGACCCACATCTAAAAATTGAAAGGTATTTTTTGCCATGATTTTATTATCTACGCTGAGTCCTTAAGCTGCTTTTGTGGCCAGTTTCAACAGACCATCCATTGCAGCCGCTTTCGGTTTGACCATCCAGAATTCTTTCAGACGTTGCTCGAACGCATCCAGAATCTGATGTCCCCAGACACTGCCGGTTTCACGGACATGATCTTCAATCATGCCTTTGAGGAACAGCGCCAGTTCAGACATCTCAGCGGTGTCAATTTTCACCAGTTCAACCAGTTCGTCGTTGTAACGCTCAGCAAAGCTGTTATCGCTATCCAGAACGAAGGCCAGACCACCTGTCATACCAGCACCGAAGTTCAGACCGGTTTCACCGAGAACAGTCACGATACCGCCAGTCATGTATTCACAACCATGATCACCGACGCCTTCAACGACAGTACTTGCACCTGAATTACGTACGGCGAAACGTTCACCGGCACGACCCGCAGCATACAAGTGACCACCGGTTGCACCATACAGACAGGTGTTACCGAGAATGCTGGCTTCGTTAGTTTCAAATTCACTTTCCGGTGACGGATATACGACCAGTTTACCGGCTGCCATACTCTTACCAACGTAGTCGTTGGCATCACCTTCCAGGTACATTTCCAGACCACCGGCATTGAACACGCCGAAGCTCTGGCCAGCAGAACCTTTCAGACGCAGACGAATCGGTTTATCTGACATGCCGTAGTTACCGTGAACCTTGGCAATTTCACCCGACAGGCGAGCACCAATCGAACGGTTGATGTTGCGAACATCGTAACTGAACTCACCACCGGTTTTGCTGATGATCGTTTGTTTGATGTCGGCCACCATCTGCTCAGCCAGTTCACCTTTGTCATAAGGCTCGTTCTTTGGCTCAACGCAGAATTTTGGTTTATCGGCAGGTACCCCGGCATCAGACAGCAGTGGCGTCAGATCCAGTTTTTGCTGTTTGCTGGTTTCACCCGGCAGCAACTCCAACAAGTCGGTACGACCGATCAGGTCCTGCAAGCTAGCAACACCTAATGCTGCCAACCATTCCTGGGTTTCACGGGCAACGAACTGGAAGTAATTCATGACCATTTGCGGCAGACCGATAAAGTGCTGCGTACGCAGTTTTTCATTTTGAGTTGCAACACCGGTTGCACAGTTATTCAGGTGACAAATACGCAGGTATTTACAACCCAGCGCGACCATTGGGCCAGTACCAAAGCCGAAGCTTTCCGCCCCCAGGATCGCCGCTTTAACCACATCCAGACCAGTTTTCAGACCACCGTCAGTTTGCAGGCGAACTTTGTCACGCAAGTCGTTGGCACGCAGCGTTTGGTGCGCTTCAGACAGACCAAGTTCCCATGGACCGCCAGCATATTTGACCGAAGTCAGTGGGCTTGCACCGGTACCACCATCGTAACCAGAGATAGTAATCAGATCGGCGTACGCTTTCGCAACACCCGCAGCAACCGTACCAACACCAGCTTGTGATACCAGTTTCACGGATACCAGAGCTTCAGGATTAACCTGTTTCAAATCGAAGATCAGCTGAGCCAGATCTTCAATCGAGTAGATATCGTGATGTGGTGGGGGCGAAATCAATGTTACGCCCGGTACTGAATGACGCAGGCTGGCAATCATCTGATTGACTTTATTGCCCGGCAACTGTCCACCCTCGCCCGGTTTTGCACCTTGAGCGACTTTGATCTGCAGTACCTCCGCATTGACCAGATAATGGGGTGTGACACCAAAACGACCAGAAGCGATCTGTTTAATTTTAGATACGCGCTCGTTGCCAAAACGATCAGGATCTTCACCACCCTCACCGGAGTTTGAACGACCGCCCAGACGGTTCATGGCAATCGCCAGTGCTTCATGCGCTTCTGGTGACAAAGCACCCAGCGACATACCGGCACTGTCGAAACGTTTCAGAATTTCGCTGACGTCTTCAACTTTGTCCATAGAAAGCGGCTGGTCAGCCAGTTTCACTTTCATCAGGTCACGCAGCACCATTGGCGAACGTTCGTTAACCAGTGACGCATAGGCTTTGTAGTCGTCATAGTTACCGCCCTGTACCGCTTTTTGCAGTGTAGCGATAACATCCGGATTGTAGGCATGGTATTCACCACCATGGATGAATTTCAGCAGACCACCCTGACCACGTTTCTTACGTTGATTCCACGCTTGTTTGGCCAGTTGCGCATCATCAGCCTGAATTTCTTCAAAACCAGTACCGCTGACACGGCTAGTTGTTGAGGTAAAGCATTTATTGACGACATCGTCATGCAGACCGACGATTTCGAACAATTGCGCACCACGGTAGCTGGCTATGGTTGAAATACCCATTTTCGAGGTGATCTTGAACAGACCTTTGTTGATACCTTTACGGTAACGACGGCACAGTTCAGCACGGTCGATATCTTTGATTTCGCCGCTGCGAATCATATCGTTCAAAGACGCGTAAGCCAGATATGGGTAAACCGCTGTCGCACCATAACCCAAGAGCACACCGAAGTGATGCGGGTCACGGGCAGTGGCCGTTTCAATAATCATATTGGCATCGCAGCGCAGACCGGCTTTGATCAGGCGGTGATGCACCGCACCGGTTGCCAGCAAGGCATGGATCGGCAATTTATCTTGCGCAATATCACGGTCAGACAGTACCAACACCACGGTACCGTTGGCCACCGCTTTTTCAGCTTGATCGCACAACGCGTCAACCGCAGATTCCAGGCCGATGGCTGGATCGTAGTTCAGAGACAGGGTAACCGCTTCGTATTCATTGTTGTCTTTGCCCATCGCCAGCAATTGACGGAATTGGCTCTCAGACAGAACCGGCGATTCGACCACCACACGTTGAGCGTGATCTTCTCCTTCCTCGAACATGTTGCGCTCTTCACCGAAACAGGTTTCCAGCGACATCACAATGTTTTCACGCAGCGGGTCGATTGGTGGGTTGGTCACCTGCGCAAACTGCTGACGGAAGTAGTCGTATACCGAACGGACATGTTTGGACAGAACCGGAAACGGCGTATCGTCGCCCATTGAACCAACGGCTTCCTGACCCACTTCACCGAGAACGCGGATAACCTGATCGCGCTCTTCAAAGGTGATGTTGAACAGTTTTTCGTAAACCGCGTATTCGTCGCCTTCGATAGTCGGACCGGTTTCATCATCGGCCGCATCGCTCAGGCGTTTCAGGTTGTTATCCAACCATTGACGGTAAGGCTGGGCTGATTTCAACTTGTTGTCGATGTCTTCCGGCATCAACAGTTCACCGGTTTGGGTATCCACAGCCAGCATTTGACCTGGCTTCAGACGGCCTTTCGCAACCACATCTTCTGGCTGGTATTTCCACACACCCACTTCTGATGCCAAGGTAATGTGACGATCTTTAGTAATGATGTAACGCGCTGGGCGCAGACCATTGCGGTCCAGAGAACAGGCAGCGTAACGACCATCTGTCATTACCACACCGGCAGGACCATCCCACGGTTCCATATGCATGGAGTTGTAGTCGTAGAACGCACGCAGATCGGCATCAATGGTTGGATCGTTCTGCCATGCTGGCGGAATGACCAGACGCATGGCACGGAACAGATTCACGCCACCAGCCAGCAGCGCTTCCAGCATGTTATCCATGCTCGAGGAGTCAGAACCGGTTGTACCTACCAACGGACGAATTTCGTCCATGTTCTCAATCAGTGGAGTCGCAAATTTCGCGCCACGTGCCAAGGCCCAGTTACGGTTACCTTGGATGGTGTTGATTTCACCGTTGTGTGCCAGCATACGGAACGGCTGCGCCAGACGCCATTGCGGCATGGTGTTGGTTGAGAAGCGTTGGTGGAAGACCACGACAGAGGTAGCCAAACGCTCATCATTCAGATCTTTATAAAACACCGGCAAGTATAACGGCATCACCAAACCTTTATACGACACCACATGTGATGACAGGCTGGAGATATAGAAATCGCTATCGTTGGTAATCGCTTTTTCTGCCAGACGGCGACCGATGTAGAGTTGACGCTCAAAGTCGGCTTCACTCATGCCGTCCGCGGCGTTGACGAAGATCTGACGCATGGTTGGCAGAGATTCCATCGCCTGTTTACCACAAGCATTTTCCGGATCAACCGGTACATCACGCCAGCCCAGCACTTCCAAGCCTTTCTCGGCCAGCTTCTGGTCGACAATTTTCTGAGCCGCTTGCGCCTTAGTTTCGTCGGTAGACAAGAACACCATGCCCACTGCATACAGCGGTTTCAGCGCATAGCCGAGTTCTTCGGCGACGGCTTTAAAGAAGCTGTCGGGTTTCTTCAGCAACAGACCACAACCGTCACCGGTTTTGCCGTCGGCGCCAATCGCACCACGGTGGGTCAAATTACCCAGAGCCTCAATCGCTGTTTCGACCAACCAGTGGCTAGCCTTGTCATCCATTTGGGCGATCAGGCCGAAACCACAGTTGTCCTTCTCAAATTGTGGTCTGTAGAGACCTTGGTTCATTTCTGTTGGCTGACTCACGTCACATACCTTCATCTTAGTTAGCGCCGTCACTGCTCCCCCGGCGGAAATCCGTCGGTATTGTCGGTTGCGTCGACGAGGGGCCTGGACCAAATTACGGCAGAAAGGATCGACTATTATAGCGATCAGTGCTGCCCCGTTCAATTCTTCCATTATCTGATTGGACTGAATCCGCAGAGCTAAATTTTCCTATTTTCAATAAAATAGCTAAAATGCACTGTTTTTCGATTCAAGCAATGGAACGATCATGGAAAAACCACTAGTCGGTGTGGTGATGGGCAGCAACAGTGACTGGCCCGTCATGGAAAAAGCGGTCGAACAACTGGAAGCTTTTGGCATTCCTTACGAAGCCAAAGTCGTATCCGCACATCGCACCCCGGACTTACTGACCGAGTATGCCGAAACGGCTCAGGCTCGTGGTCTGGCCTGCATCATTGCCGGTGCCGGTGGTGCCGCGCACTTACCAGGCATGCTGGCTGCCGGAACAACCGTTCCCGTTCTTGGCGTTCCCGTCCCATCAAAGTACCTTAAAGGACAGGACTCCCTGCTTTCCATTGTCCAGATGCCCAAAGGCATTCCCGTCGCGACCTTTGCGATCGGTGAAGCAGGCGCTGCCAATGCGGCTTTATTCGCAATTGCCCAGCTTGCCGTTAATGATAAAACGCTGAGCGAAAAACTGGAACAGTTTCGTAAGGCCCAGCACCAGAAAGTGCTGGAGATGACGCTTCCACCACGATAAGACCCGTTAACAGGCCTTACCCGAGGTGAGACCTGAATCAGAATTCAACAACCGCCGGCAGACCACGTCGGCGGCGTTCGTTTGCAAGAGGTTGATATGAACTCACAGATTTTACCCGGTGCAACCTTAGGTATGCTTGGTGGCGGTCAGCTTGGCCGCATGTTTACCGTTGCAGCCCAGACCATGGGCTACAAAGTCGTGGTACTCGACCCTGACACCAATAGCCCCGCTGGCATCATTGCCGACCAGCATATTTGTGCCGCTTATGATGACCAACAAGCACTCAGCGAAATGGCTGACTTGTGCGCGGCAGTAACTACCGAGTTTGAAAATATTCCCGCCCAGACGCTGGCATTTCTGGAGCAGAAAACCACCGTGCGCCCTTCATCCAAGGCGCTGGCGCAAACGCAGAACCGCAATGTTGAAAAGCAATTTATTGCTTCACTGGGCATCGCCACTGCACCGTTTTTACCTATCCGTAGTCGTGATGATATCGCCCAGGCTGACGGCACGATTGGTTTCCCAGCCATACTTAAAGTGGCGACCTTTGGTTACGACGGTAAAGGCCAGGTACCTTGCGACAGCCTGGATGATGTATACATAGCCTTTGACGCGCTGGGTGAAAAAGAATGCGTGCTGGAACAACGCATCAAGCTTGATCGTGAAGTCTCGGTTGTATTGGCGCGTAGTGAAACGGGCAGCGTCACTAACTTCCCCGTCGCTGAAAACGTTCATATCAACGGTATTCTGCACTCAACCACCGTACCTGCTAGTGTGTCTTCGGAACAATCAGAAAAAGCCATTCAGATGGCCAATCAAATTGCACAGGGTCTAGGTTATATCGGCACGATGGCTGTCGAATTCTTTGTCTCTACCGATGGCGACATTATTGCCAATGAGATTGCACCGCGCCCGCACAACTCCGGTCACTACACGCTGGATGCCTGCCGCACCTCACAGTTTGAACAGCAAGTGCGCATGCTTTGCGGTCTTCCTTCAGGTGATTGCGACTTGGTAACCCCGGTTATCATGATCAATATCCTTGGCGATGTCTGGGGTAACACTCAGCCAAACTGGGATAGCTTGCTTACTGAGCCAAACGTCAAACTGCATCTGTACGGCAAACAAGAAGCCCGCGTTGGTCGTAAAATGGGGCACTTCAATGTATTGGCTGCCGATACTGCCAGTGCTATGGCGCAGGCAGATCGCCTGTTTGATGCCCTGCAAGGCGAGTAATGACAAATCAGGTCACTATTATCTATTGCGGCCAGTGCCGCTGGCTGCTGCGTGCCAGCTGGATGGCACAGGAACTGTTATCGACGTTTGATACAGAGCTGGAGGAGCTGACCTTGAAACCGGGTACCGGCGGCATTTTTGAAGTCTATGCCAATGGTGAGCGGATCTGGTCTCGTAAAGAAGCTGGACGTTTCCCGGAAATTACCGAACTCAAACAAATGGTCAGAGATGCCATTGCCCCAGAGCGCGATCTCGGCCATAGTGACAAAAAGAAAGATCAATAAAAAAGGCTGACTCTTTCGAATCAGCCTTCTCTTTATTCAGCTTCTACTTTTTCGCTGTAACCGCAGTCTTTCTGTGGGCAGACCTTTTCGGTACCTTTACTCTTCGTAGTTTTCAGCGTCAAAATCGGCCAGCTGCATGATGGGCAGGCTTCTTTCAACGGCTCATTCCACAGCGCGTAATCGCAGGTCGGATATTCCGAGCAGGAATAAAACACCTTACCGCGACGTGATTTACGCGTCAGAATCTCGCCCTTATCGCACTTTGGACAGCTCACACCGGTATTGGTTGGCTGTTCCAATGACTCAATATGCTTACATTTCGGGTAGCTTGAGCAGCCAATGAATTTGCCGTATTTGCCGGTACGAATCCACAAATCAGACTCACACTTGGGACATTTACGCCCTTCGACCACTTCCGGCTCATTGCTGCTGCGCTCTTCGCCATCAATATTGCGGGTGTAATCACATTCCGGATAACCGGTACAGCCGATAAAGCGACCGCTACGACCAAGACGGCTGGACAGCTTCTTGCCACACTTGGGGCAGTCTTCATCCAGAATTTCCTGGGTCACATCACTGCGCTGAACTTCCTTGTCTTTGGTTTCGACCTGTTCCTTGAATGGTGCCCAGAATTTGGCTAACAGTGGTATCCACTCTTCTTCACCACGGGCCACCGCATCCAGCTCGTCTTCCAGCTCAGCGGTAAAGTTGTAGTCGACGTACTTGGTGAAATGCTGCACCAGAAATTTACCAACAACACGGCCGACATCCGTCGGGTGGAAACGCTTATTGAGCAGTTCCACATACTCACGCTGCAATAGTGTCGAAATAATGCTGGCATAAGTCGATGGACGACCGATGTCATGCTCCTCCAGCGCCCGCACCAGACTGGCTTCACTGTAGCGTGGTGGTGGCTCGGTGAAATGCTGCTCAGGACGAATCGCTTTAAGCTCGACCACCTGCCCTACTTCCATTGGCGGCAGCAGTTTTTCATCTTTGTCAGTTTTGGCGGTATCGTCTTTGCCTTCCAGGTACACACTCATAAAGCCCGGGTTAACCACAGTCGAACCATTGGCGCGGAAAGTATTACCGTTACCGCAGCCCAGATCCACCGCCACGGTATTGAGGGTGGCATGGACCATCTGACAGGACATCGTGCGTTGCCAAATCAGGGTGTAGAGCTTGAGCTGATCAGCCGACAGATAGGCTTTCATATCATCCGGTGTGCGCAACACCGATGTTGGACGAATGGCCTCATGCGCTTCCTGCGCATTCTTTGATTTGGTTTTGTATTCCTGCGGCTTGCCTGGCACCATCTTGTTACCGTATTTCTCGGCAATATAGCCACGAATCTCATTGATGGCTTCTGCGGCCAAGGTGACCGAGTCAGTACGCATGTAGGTGATCAAACCTACCGCACCCTCACCGGTATCAACACCTTCATACAATTGCTGAGCAATACTCATGGTGCGCTGCGCGCCAAAACCCAGTTTGCGCGAGGCTTCCTGTTGTAGCGTCGAGGTGGTGAACGGTGCAGCCGGATTACGTTTGCGTTGCTTCTTTTCGACATTGGTTACCAGCAATTTGCCGTCTGCCGCTTTATTCAGTTTGGCTACGACGTCGGCAGACTGTTTTGCATTATCAATGCTGAATTGGCTCAGTTTCTTCGCTTCGTAATGGGTCAGCTTGGCCTCAAAAGCACTGCCTTCGGCAGCCGCATCAGCTTCGATGGTCCAGTATTCACGCGCCTGGAAAGCTTCGATTTCCAGTTCACGCTCAACGATCATGCGCAACGCCGGGCTTTGTACCCGACCGGCAGAGAGACCGCGACGGACTTTTTTCCACAGCAGCGGTGACAGGGTAAAACCAACGAGATAATCCAAAGCACGTCGTGCTTGCTGAGCATTGACCAGATCCATCGACAATTCGCGTGGATGCGCCACAGCATCGTTAACCGCCTGCTTGGTAATCTCGTGGAAAACCACGCGGTGGGTTTCCTTGTCTTTCAAAGCACCGCGCTTTTTCAACAGCTCATAAAGATGCCAGGAAATCGCCTCACCCTCACGATCCGGATCCGTTGCCAGGTAGAGCGCATCGGCTTTTTTCATCGCCTTGGCTATGGCATCGACATGCTTGCTATTACGATCGATGACCTGATATTTCATCGCAAAATTATTGGTCGGGTCGACAGCCCCTTCTTTCGGCAACAAATCACGCACATGGCCATACGAAGCCAATACTTCGACATCGTTGCCCAAGTATTTTTTTATGGTCTTCGCCTTCGCGGGCGATTCGACGATGACTAGTTTTTTTCCCATATTCGCAAGCGCTCTTACAAGGTCTCTTTATATGTGTGCTTCGTCGACACACGCACAGATAGCGTTCGTCATGAGTCACAGCCGCAAACGATAAGGGCAGTTGAAACGCATGATATAAAAACAACAAAGCCCGCTGTCATGCGGGCAGAAGAGTAGATGCGGTCTTCCATCACCAACGGTGATTAGTGAACCACTGCCTCTAAATCCTCAAACACCAGGTCTTCCATCCAGGCAAACGCCACTTCCCTGCCGGGCTGGTAGAACAGCACCATCAGAACGACCCATTTGAGTTGATCCAGATCGATCTCGTCGGTGTCGAGGGCCAGAACCCGCTCAATCACGACTTCCCGCGTTTCGACATCCAAAACGCCGACCTGTTCCAGAAACAGCAGATAACCACGGCATTCGACATCCAGTCTTTCCACTTCCTTGTCACTGAACACGCGCATACTGGCGTCGCGATTCAGCGGCCGTTCGGCGACAACGGTCATGTTTTCCAGCCAGTCCAGAGCTTTATGGATTTCCAGTTCTTGGAAGCCAACGCGCTCCAGTTCCAGTTCTAACGTGCCTTTGTCGGGTTGTTGACTCTCTTCGGTGTCGATGTAGTTCTCAAACAGATACAGCAACACATCAAGGATATTTTCTTTCATTCGACTCTCTGTTGAAGGAGGAACCTGATTTTCACAAACCCGTTCGCACGTAACGTCCGCCCGGCAATGACTCGACCTCGCCTTCTAATTCCAGTAATAACAGCATGGATGAAACGGCATCGGCCGTCAATCCACTATTTTGTATCAGCTTGTCAATAGGAATGGGGTCAAATCCCAGATATTCAAATAAAATCTGGTAATCGCCGTCTTTTTGATGCGGCTCCGACGCCTCGTCAGTGTCAGCGGCCGGAGAGACCGATACCCCGGCTAATGCGCCCAGCTCCTCAATAATATCGTCTGCGGTTTCCACCAGTTTTGCACCGTCGCGAATCAGGCGGTGACAGCCCCGTGATAATGGATTATGAATCGAGCCGGGAATGGCAAACACCTCACGAGCCTGCTCCATCGCCATTCTCGCTGTAATCAATGAACCGCTTTTTAGTGCCGCTTCCACCACCAGCGTGCCCAGAGACAAGCCACTGATAATCCGGTTCCGACGAGGGAAGAACTCAGCTCGCGGAGAAGTACCCAATGGAAACTCAGACACAATCGCACCCTGCTCAGCAATCTGATGGGCCAGATCCCGGTGTTGGGCTGGGTAGACCCTATCCAGCCCCGTTGCAACTACAGCGATGGTTTTACCACCAGCCGCTAGCGCCCCTTTATGTGCAGCGCCATCTATTCCTGCAGCGAGCCCAGAGGTGACCGCCAGACCACCAGCAGCCAGATAATAGGCAAAGTCCTGGGCGGTCTGTTTGCCTGAAGCAGAAGGGTTGCGACTACCGACAATCGCCAGTTGCCACTTCGACAATAAAGCTGGATCACCCTGCACATAGAGCAGCATGGGCGGGTCGGGAATTTCTTTCAGTAAAGGAGGATAACGCGGATCATCAATCGCAATCAGATGCCGGTTATCGGCACCCAGCCAAGCCAGATCGGCTTCGACTTTATCCCAGTCGGGCTTACGGATGCCTTCCAGCACGACTTGACTCAACCCTTGAAGCTGAGAGGGATTATTCAGAATCGTTTCGGGGCGACTAAACTGCTCAATGAGTTTGGCGAGGGTAGCCGGGCCTAAGCCCGGCACCCGTTGTAATGCAATCCAACAAGCTTGTGTACTGTGCCTGTCGGCGATCATTGATGAAAGCCTCTAAGGCGCGCTTTTCACCTTGTCGAACAGGTGAATTGCACGAGTGGCTTTCATCACGATGGCGTAGCTGACTTTTTCATAGGTCTTGAAAACCATCGCTTCACCGGCATGCTCGTCCGGTAAAGTGACCTTATCCTTAGGTTCGGCAGTCACTTGATCACGAATCGTTTCACCAGCTTGGAACACTGACAGGACATGGCCGGTTTCAAGGCCGTCACGGTCACCCAGATTCAATACTACGATTTGATACTGACCTACCTGAGACACACCATCAAACACCGAAATGATGCGGCCATTCATATCCTGTTCTGGTGAGCGCGGAATAAAGTAAAGGTCGTAGTCATCGTCTTCGACTTCAAGCAGACGGTCACCAATTTGTACTTCACGGTTGGTGTAGGTCAGATCCGCTTTTGCTGGATCCCCTTCTGCCACAATGCTGGCGTCACCGGTATAGATCGCTTCATAGCCCAGAACTTCGCTGGTGTCCGGGTCGGTATAAACCTTGCCACCGCGGAACACGCTGTAGTCGTTGATGTCATCATCCTGAACACCACGAACGTAAACATAATCACCAGCCCCTGAAATCAGGCGCTCATCAGCACTGGCAACCACATAGGGTGCATTGTCGAGTACTTCTGCACCGACCACTTTCGGCTTACTCAGGAATGGACCAATCGCCGACAACGGAATAGTCGGAATCGGCTTATCAATCATGGTTTCACGAATTTGTGGGCCCAGTTTTACGGTCCGATCGCCACGGTTAAGTTCGAGCATAGGGCGGCCATCACGCCAAACCAGAGACAGCTCATCTCCTGGATAAATCAGATGGGGATTGTCGATTTGCGGGTTAACGTACCAGATATCCGGCCAGTGCCAGGGGTACTTGAGGAACATTCCGGAAATGTCCCACAGGGTGTCACCTTTTTTTACTACATAACGGTGCGGATGGTCAGGATTAAGCTCTATATCATTTGCAATCAGTGGCAAGCTTAACAGGACAAAAAACAGGCTTAAGACAATGCGACGTATCATCGAGCAATCCTCATGGACATTAACGTTACCCTGATCCATTATTGAGTAACAACGGTCATAGTGTGTTATAAGCGTAAACAGTAATCAAGCTATAAGGCAACTTTAAAGCGTTCCAAGCGGTCCCTTAGCAATCGCTTTTGTGAACTGGTTTAAATTTACATCACATGCTGGAGCATTTTATGAAAGTGTTACCCCTGAGTGTAATAGGTCTGGTCAGTCTACTAACGATTCCCGCCGCGATGGCTGCAGGTGATGCTGCGGCTGGCAAAGCAAAGTCGGCGGTCTGCGCCAGCTGTCACGGTGCTGATGGCAAGGCCCTGATGCCCGCCTACCCTAATCTGGCTGGTCAGAATGAAGAGTATCTGGTCTCGGCACTGATGAGTTATCGCAGTAAGGAACGTCAGGGCGGTAATGCGGCTCTAATGCATGCGATGGCAGCAAATCTGTCTGATGACGATATCAACAATTTGGCCGCCTACTACGCCAGCCTGAAATAAACTGGCTTTAATCGGTTTATCAGGGCGGCTTCGGCCGCCTTTTTATTCACATTGCATTTTTCATCTGCTGATCAGCGGATTAAAATAGCGTTATGACTTTACGTTCTGCCAGGCAGAACATTCTTAGGTATTACCATGGCACTATTGAATATCCTGCATTACCCCGATCCTCGTCTGCGCAACCAGGCTGAGCCTATTACTGACATCAACGATGACATCCGTCAGCTGGCTGATGACATGTTGGAAACCATGTATGACGCACCAGGCATTGGCCTTGCCGCCATTCAGGTCAACGTCAAAAAGCGCCTGATTGTCATTGATGTTTCCGAAGACAAAAGCGATCCACTCATCCTCATTAACCCGGAAGTGATTAACGCAGAAGGTGAACGTGAGTTTGAAGAAGGCTGTTTATCCGTCCCTGAAGCCTACGAGGCGGTCACCCGCGCCGATAAAATCAAGGTTCGTGCGGTCAACTTCGACGGTGAAAACTACGAATTCGACGCCGACGGCTTGTTGGCCACCTGCATCCAGCATGAAATCGACCACTTGGATGGTAAGCTGTTTGTCGACTACCTCAGTAACCTGAAACGTCAGCGCATCAGGAAAAAAATGGAAAAACACCAAAAACAAAAACTCTAGACCTCACAAAGGATCGCAATGCGCATCATTTTTGCCGGCACGCCGGATTTTGCGGCGGAGTCATTGAAGGCTTTGCTGCTCAGCGGCCACGACATCTGCGCCGTTTACACCCAACCGGATCGCCCGGCAGGCCGCGGCCGTAAACTGACCCCCAGCCCGGTCAAACAAGTTGCTCTCGACCATCAGATACCGGTTGAGCAACCGCTTAATTTCAAACAACAAGATAGCCTGAACCAACTGGCGTCCTATCAGGCCGATCTGATGATCGTGGTCGCGTATGGCCTGTTACTGCCTCAGGCTGTGTTGGACACGCCTCGCCTCGGCTGCATCAATGTCCACGCATCCCTGTTGCCACGCTGGCGCGGCGCCGCACCGATTCAGCGAGCCATTCTGGCCGGTGATAAGGAAACCGGGGTAGGCATCATGAAAATGGAAGCAGGTCTGGATACCGGCCCAGTGCTGCTGGAAGCGCGCTGTGCCATCGATGCGAATGACAACGCACAAAGCCTACATGACAAGCTGGCCGAACTGGGTGCAGCCACATTACTGGAAAGCCTTGTCGATATCGAACAACGCCTGCAACATACGATCCCTCAGGACGACAGCCAAATGACCTATGCCGCCAAGCTGCAAAAACAGGAAGCGGTAATTGATTGGCAGCAGTCAGCAGTACAGATACTGCGTCAAGTCAATGCTTTCAACCCTTGGCCAGTGGCACAGACACTTCTAAATGGTGAGGTACTGCGGATCTGGCAGGCCGAGCAGCTCCCAGAACAGAGCAATGCCCAGCCCGGAACCATTACCGCCGTCAGCAAACAAGGGATAGATGTCGCCACCACCGATGGCAGCCTGCGTATTACCCAGTTACAAATGCCCGGCAAACGGGCGATGCAAGTGCAGGATTTTCTCAATGCCAACAGCATAGACACAGGAGTTGAGCTTGGCTAAGCTGACTGCCCGCCTTGCCGCGGCAAACATACTGACTGAAGTCACAGTGCGTCAGCGCTCGTTGAACTCGGCACTGGCAACGACACTCCCCGAACTGGATGAGCGCGAGCGTGGCTTTTGTCAGCAGCTCTGTTACGGTGTTTTACGCTGGTATCCCAGTCTACAATTTCTTGCCAGCCAGCTGCTCAGCAAACCTCTAAAAAACAAAGATGCCGATATCTTCAATCTGTTGTTGATTGGTCTGTATCAACTCCGTGATTTGCGCACACCGGCGCATGCCGCGATCTCGGAAACCGTCAACACCAGTAAGCAACTCGGTAAAAAATGGGCGAGCGGCCTGCTCAATGCCTGTCTGCGTAATTACCAACGTCAGCAACAGGAACTGGAAACCACACTGAAAGCGAATGCCAGCGCACAATCAGCGCATCCAGACTGGTTACTCAAACAGTATCAGTCCGACTGGCCCGAGTACGGCACACAAGTCTATGAGGCTAATAATCAACAACCCCCAATGATGCTGCGGGTCAATCAACAACAGTACTCACGTGAAGACTATCTGAGACAACTTGCCGACGCAGGCATTGCTGCTGAAGCCGTCAGCGGTACTGAACATGGCATTCTGCTCTCCCGTCCCTGTGATGTAAGCCAGTTGCCCGGCTTTAACGACGGCGCAGTCTCGGTGCAGGATGGCGCTGCGCAAATCACCGCCCGATTGCTTGATATCCACAGCGGTCAGCGTATTCTCGATGCCTGCGCCGCTCCCGGTGGCAAAACCGGCCATATTCTCGAATCTGAGCCTAGTAATAGCGTTGTTGCTCTGGATGTGTCTGCCGAACGGCTGCAGCAAGTGGAATCCAACCTTTCACGACTACACTTAACGGCCACGCTTAAGGCTGCCGACGCAGGCCAGACCGAGACCTGGTGGGATGGAGAACGGTTTGACCGCATCCTGATTGATGCCCCTTGCACCGGCAGTGGTGTGATCCGCCGTCACCCGGATATCAAATCATTACGTCGGCCTGAGGATATTGCCTCGCTGTCCGCGCAACAGCAGCAACTGCTCGATAGCTTGTGGTCACTGCTGAAACCGGGCGGTTTAATGGTTTACACTACCTGCTCGGCTTTTAAACAAGAGAATGAGCAGCAAATTGAAGCGTTTCTGCAACGACATCCGGATGCCGAAGAAGTCAGGCCCGAGCAGCCTCCTGCCCAGCCTCGCCCTTTTGGCTACCAACGCTTGCCGGGAGACGACATCATGGACGGGTTTTATTATGCCTGCCTGCGGCGCCGCTAAACAGCATTTACGCCTGCTGCTGATCCTGCTGCTGTGTTACAGCGGCCTGGCCCAGGCCACCATTTTCAGTGTCAATAACCCCCGTGTTCATCAAATTGGCAATGGCTATGTTCTTAGTGCCGATATTGAATACCCGCTCACACCCCGCGTTATCGAAGCCCTGCAGAATGGCGTTCCCATCACCTTTTTTCAGGAATTCAGACTGGTCGAAACCTTTCCATTATTGGGTCGTTTCTGGCAGTGGGAAACCACGCTGTGGCAGAGCCAGCTCCACTATGAGCTGCGTTACCACGCGCTGTCTGAACAATATGTGCTCAAAGCCATTGAGACCAAGACGCAACAGAGTTTCCCGAATCTCGATGGTGCGCTCTTCGCGCTGGGACAAATCCGCGGTCTGAGCCTGCCACCCGAATTCACTCACCATCACAATGATGTCATGCTGCAATTGCGCAGCGGCCTCGACCTCAATGCCCTGCCCACGCCGATGCGCCCGGGAGCAATGCTATCGAGCAAGTGGCAACTGACCAGTCCATGGGTTCAGGCAGCATGGCCATAACATTAATCAAACGACTCAGTTCCGGTACAGCTCCCTACTTCTCTCTGGCATTGTTACTGCTGGTGATGGCCTGGCTGTTGAGTGCGGCTACACAGGACAGTTCACGTCTGAATGATCTGTTTCTGGTTATTTTTGGTATAGGTCTGCTCTGTCTGTTACTGCTGGCTGCGATTCTGACCCGCAGCCTGTATCGCCTCTACCGCGACTTCAAGCGGCGCGAAGCCGGCTCCCGTCTAACGGTAAGGCTGGTCAGTCTGTTTGTATTGTTGATCTTGGTGGCCACCAGCATTGTCTATGGCTTTTCCATGCATTTTCTACATCGCGGCCTGAACAGCTGGTTTGATGTCAAAGTCGAACAGGCGCTGAATGACTCCTTGGAGCTGAGCCGTACCTCCTTCGGTATTCGTATGCGTACCCTGCTGCGTCAGACCCGTATGATGGCTGGGGTACTCAGTGAGCTACCCGATTCACAACTGTCGCACAGCCTGCGCGAACTGAATAATCTCAGTGGCGCCCTCGAAGTCAGTGTCTGGGGCATCGATGGGTCACCGGTCGCATCGAGTATTGAAACACCGACCATTATGGTGCCGGACCGACCCAACGACAGCATCCTTAGTCAATTAGGTCAGGGTGAAGACTATATTGGCCTCGATCCGACCGAGAACGATAATCTTCGGCTGCGCGCCACCGTGCTAATTCCACGAAAATCGGTTTTAAGCGAAGAGCGATTACTGAATGTCTTATTTCCCATCAACGATCGGCTTAGCGATCTGGGCGAAACCGTCCAGACTGCCTACACTGACTACAAGGAATTGAGCTACTTACGTAAGCCCTTACTTACTGTATTTACCTTGAGTCTCAGCCTTATCGTATTTCTGACCATTCTGGTCTCGATCTGGTTTGCCATCTGGATTTCACGCCGCATTGTTGAGCCATTACAGGGCCTAGCTGAAGGCACTCAGGCCGTCGCTTCCGGTAACTACAATATGCAGTTGACCGCCTCCGGACACGATGAGATCGGTTTTCTGGTGCGCTCATTCAACCAGATGACCCAGCGTCTCACCCAGGCCCGCAATGCCTCGCAGCGCAGTCACCGCTTACTGGAACAACAAACCAGCTACCTGACCACGGTACTGGGCAGCTTATCCAGTGGCGTGGTCACCGTCGACACGCGCCTGTACCTGCACACGGCAAATAACGCCAGCAGTAAGATCCTCGGGGTTAATCTGCAGCAACGGCTGGAAAGTCCGCTGAGCCGACTAGCCCCGCTGAGCCCCAATATGCAGACTTTCTGCCAGATGATAGAAAGCTGTGCCAGCAGTGGGCGGCATTGGGAACAGCAGATAGAGCTGCAACAGACCAAAGGCAATCAAACCTTGAGCTGTCACGGCACCCAATTACCCAATAACGCGGGCTGGGTGGTGGTGTTCGAGGACATCACTACCCTGCTTCAAGCGCAGCGCAATGCCGCCTGGGGTGAAGTCGCCCGCCGCCTTGCACATGAAATCAAGAACCCATTGACCCCGATTCAGTTATCGGCAGAGCGCCTGCAACGCAAATACAGCGCCTTGGTACCAAAGGATCAGACCGATACCATCAACAAGCTGACCGGTACCATCGTGCAGCAGGTGGAAGCGATGAAAGAAATGGTCAACGAGTTTTCCGAATACGCCCGGACCCCGGCTTTGCAGCTGCAGCCCTATTCCATCGGCCAGTTGATCCGCGAAGTGCTGACACTTTACCAGAGCAACCCCAACCACCAGTTTGCCTTGCTCAACAGCCGTGAAGATATCCAGCTAGCCATTGATGTCAACCGTTTCCGCCAGGTTTTGCATAACCTGCTGAAAAATGCCATCGAGGCCTGTGAGGATGCGGCTATTCCGGTTGATATCGTGATCAGCTATCATCCGCTTGAGAGCCAGCAACGGCGCTGGCTGGAAATCGCTATCCGGGATCATGGCCCCGGCATCCCTGACACCATCAGTGACAAGCTGTTCGAACCCTATGCCACCACCAAACATAAGGGCACCGGACTGGGGCTCGCTATTGTGAAAAAAATCATCGAAGAACACGGTGGTGATGTCTGGGTCGACAATCATGGTACGGAAGGAACCAGTATAATTATCCGCTTACCTATGGAGGATCATGACGCGTGAGTGCCGATAAACCCCTGATTCTGGTTGTCGACGATGAGCCCGATATCCGCGAGCTGATTAGAGACATACTGGAAGACGAAAATTACCAGGTAAATATCGCCGCCAACGGCGAAGAAGCACAGGCCGAATTCAATCGCCAGTTGCCGGATCTGGTCCTGCTCGATATCTGGATGCCGGATATCGACGGCATCAGCCTGCTCAAGGAGTTCAAGCAACAGAATAAGGCTGTCACCATCGTGATGATGTCGGGCCACGGCACCATTGAAACAGCGGTGGAAGCGACCCGTCTGGGCGCCACCGACTTTATTGAAAAACCCTTATCGATGGCCAAACTGTTGCGCGGCGTGGAAATGGCGCTGGAAAACCGTGCCAAACAGGCGGCCATTCAGCGCGAGTTATCACAAGTGCCGGTCGGCAAAAGCAGTCAGATTACGCTGCTACGTGAGCAAATCGAACGCATTGCCCGTCACGATATGCCGACGCTGTTAGTGGGGGAGCCCGGCGCCGGTAAACATTGTTTTGCCCATTATCTGCATAGCCTGAGTGATGTCGCTAACGGTAAATTTATTGAGCTGAGTCCGGAGAGCTTTCCGCTCGACAGCCTCAAGATTAAGTCTCTGGCCAAAGGCAATTGCCTCTATATCAACGATCTGGCCCTGCTCAGTGATGAGGCGCAGGCACTATTGCTGCACCTGCTGGAAAGCAGACAGCTGAATCAGGGGCAATTGATCTGCGCCACTCAGTACTCGTTGCAGAAAGCAGTCGACAATGACGATTTTCTCGACAGCCTGTTGTACCAGCTCAACAGCATCAGCCTGCTGGTGCCACCACTGCGTGAGCATATTGAGGACGTACCGGAACTAGTGCACCACTTTGTCGACTTACAGACCACACAGGCAGGCCTGCCTTATCGCCGCTTTACCGTGGCTGCCCAGAACCGGCTACGCAATCATGACTGGCCAGGCAATGTGCTGGAACTGAAAAACGTCATTCAGCGCCTTTTGGTGCTCGGTGAAGGTGATGATATTGATACCGACGCGATTGAGCAGGCCCTGGTCCGCGAAGCCGAGGTCAGCGCTGAAGGCAATGACAGCATCAACTTCGATCTGCCACTGCGAGAAGCACGGGAACAATTCGAACGTCTGTATTTATTACGTAAATTGCAGGAAACAGACGGGAACGTCGGCAAAGCTGCGAAACTTGCCGGCATGGAAAGAACGCATCTGTACCGCAAGCTGCGCTCTCTGGGTATCGATACCAAGCAACTTTAGGATAGCGAGATGAAGATTCTGATTCTGGGTGCCGGACAAGTCGGTGCATCGGTTGCCTCCACACTGGCACGCGAGGATGATGACGTCACCCTCGTCGACACCGATAACACCAATCTGCAAAAGCTGCAGGATCATTACGATATCCGCACCATTCAGGGTGAAGCCTCACACCCTGATGTATTGGCCCGCGCCGGTGCCGAAGATGCCGATTTGATTCTGGCTGTGACCAACAGTGATGAGACCAATATGGTGGCCTGCCAGATCTGCCATACCCTCTACAACACACCGACCAAGATTGCCCGTATACGCAGCACCGGTTACCTGTCGACGCCACAACTGTTCGACAAGGAAAATCCACAGGCCATTGCTATCGATATGCTGATCAGCCCCGAGCAAATCGTCACCGAATATATCCAGCGCCTGATTAGTCACCCCAACGCCCTGCAAGTACTCGACTTCTCCGACGGTAAGATCCAGCTCGTGGCCGTACGCGCAGTACATGGCGGCCCCTTGGTGGGTCACCCCTTGCGTGATCTGCGTCAGCATATTCCGAAAACCGAAACCCGTGTTGCCGCTATCTTTCGTGAGGGCCGCCCGATCACACCGACCGGTGATACCATCATCCAGGCCGATGACGAAGTCTTCTTCATTGCCGCCACCAAGGATATCCGTGCGGTCATGGGTGAACTTTGCCGTCTGGAAAAACCCTACCGCCGCATCATGCTGGCCGGTGGCGGTAATATCGGTGCCCGTCTCGCCAAGGCGCTGGAAAACAAGTATCAAATCAAGATTATTGAAGCCAATCCGGAACGGGCTGAATACCTGTCCGAAGAACTCGAAAACTGTATCGTTCTGCTCGGTGACGTTGCTAACGAGGAGCTGCTGCTGGAAGAGGAAATCGACAAGGTCGATCTGTTCTGTGCACTAACCAATGACGACG